>NZ_AVOF01000076.1:0-10062 GCF_000465935.2 Pseudomonas sp. EGD-AK9 | reverse complement strand
GGCGCTGAGCAAGGCACGCGGCATGCCGTTGCGGGCGCCGCTGCTGGTGGTGGTGATCGCCCGGTTGCAGGCGCATGCCAAGGTGCCGGCGCAGGAGCAGCTGATCGCCGCCGGTTGCGCCGCCCACGGCATATTGCTCGCCGCCCATGCCCAGGGCATCGGCGCGGTCTGGCGCACCGGCGACCTGGCCTACAACGCCCAGGTGGCCAAGGGCCTGGGGCTGGGTGCGGACGAGCGGATCGTCGCCTACCTCTATCTCGGCACCCCGGAACGCGAGCTGCGCCGGCCGCCGGAACTGGCGGTCGAGGATTTCGTCAGCGCCTGGAACGGCTGAGAGCGTCCCCGTCCGGCGAGCCTGGCACCAGCCCGGTCGCATCCGGACTACGGGCGATTCTGAGGTTGCAGCGGCAGGCTGAGCGTGGCGACGAAACCGCCCTCCGGGTGGTTGGCCAGCAGCAGTTCGCCGCCATGGCGCTGCGCGGCGCGGCGGGCGATGGCCAGGCCCAGGCCATGGCCGGCGCCGTTCTGCCCCGGCGCGCGAAAGAACGGCTCGCCCAGGCGCTGCAGATGATCGGTCGCCACCCCGGGGCCGTGGTCGCGCACGCTGAGCAGCAGGCGCTCGCCCTGGCGCCGGACATCGATCTCGATGGGTTGCCCGCTCGGGTTGAAGCGCAGGGCATTGCGTAGCAGGTTGTCCAGCGCCCGTTCCAGCAGATCCGGCCAGCCGTGCAGCGCAGCGCTGTGCTCGAGGTGGATCTGCAGGCGCTGCTCGGGGGCGATCAGGCTCGCGTCCTCTTGCAGCTTGCCGAGCATTGCGGCGAGGTCGACGGGCTGTGCGGCGCCGAGGTCGGCATCCAGGCGGGCGAGGGCGAGAATCTCGCTGATCAGCGCCTCCAGGCGGTCGCACTCCTGGTTCAGGCGCGGCCACAGCTTGTCGCGCTCGGCCGCCTCGGCGCGTTCGGCCAGGGCCAGGGCGATGCGCAGGCGCGCCAGCGGCGAACGCAATTCGTGGGAGACGTCGCGCAGCAGCTGGCGCTGGCTGCCGATCAGCCCCTGCAGGCGCTCGCCCATGCGGTTGAAGTCCTTGGCCAGCAGGCCCAGTTCGTCGCGACGGGTGGCCAGGCGCGCCAGGCTGTTCTGCTGGTAGGCGGTCTGCCCGAGGTCGTGCACGGCGCCGCGCAGACGATCCAGCGGGCGGGTGATCGACAGCGTCAGCAGCAGGCTGAACAGGGTCAGCACCACCAGGGCGATGCCCAGCGCGCTGAGCGGCCAGAACAGGCTGCCGCGGTGCCAGGCGGCCAGTTCCGGGTGGGGGATGCGGTAGATGAACAGGTAGCTGTCGCCGCTCTGCGGGCTGGTGTACTCGGCGGTCAGGCGACGCCAGGGCAGGCGGCGGGCCTCGCCGTGGCGGGCTTCGAAGGCGGCGGCGCGAGGCGGGAAGGTGCCCTTGACCAGCGGCTGGCCGCTCTCGCCGATTACCTGGGTGTTGATGCGATATTTTTGCTTGCGCTGTTCGAGGAACTGCTGGGCGGCGTGCGGGCCTTGCTGCTCATAGCGCTTCACCCACTTGCGGTCGAGGTCGTCGAGGCCCGGGTGCAGGCTGAGAACCCAGGCGTCCTGGTTCAGCGCGCGGCCGAGCAGCATGGACAACCCGGCGACCAGGGCGATGGCCAGCCAGAAACTGGCGAAGATGCGCCAGAACAGTGAACGCACGGTGATTCCTCATGCGAAAGCCCGCCGCTTCGGGGAAGCGGCGGGCCGTGGGTTGAGTCGGCTCAGTTGCCCTGGCCTTCCTTCTCGGCCTTCCAGGCCTTGAACTCGGCCATTTCGGCGCGGCGCGCCTCCATCTTCTTCTGGTGTTCGTCGAAGGCCTTCTGCTGCTCGGGATTGAGCAGCTCGCGCAGGGCCTTGTGCTGGTCGGCGCGGGCCTTCTCCAGCTCCTTGTGCATGGCCTGCTTGTCGGCCTCCGGCAACTTGTCCAGGTAGCGCTGAGTGATCTCGCGCTTGCTCTTCATCTGTTCGCCCATCAGCCTGCGAAATTCCTGGCGTTGCTCCTGGCTCAGGTTGAGCTCCTTGAACATGCCGTGGCCGCGGTCGTGATGGCGCGGGCCGCCTTCGTGCATGGGCATGGCCATCGCCAGGGTCGGCAGGGTGGCGGCGAGCAGCAGGGCGGTGAGGGTCTTGCGCATGGTGGTTCTCCTTGTCTCGAAACCGGTCGTTACCGGATGGGCTCAGTATGCGGCGGTCAAGGTCAAGGGCGGTCAGGCCTGGGTAAAGCTTGGGTAAAGGCGTTGTTGCGTGGGCTTTACCGGGGCGTGGCGGTATCGAGTGGCGCTGCAGGTGCCGGGTGGAGCCTCGGGTACGCCGGGCGGAGCCGCGGGCGGCTCCCTGTTGGGCTTCGCTGCGCTCAGCGCCAAGCTACGGCGCGTAGTAGTAGCCACGGCTGCGCAGGGCGAGGATACGCGGGCGGCCGTCCGGGTGCGGGCCGAGCTTCTTGCGCAGGTTGCTGACGTGCATGTCCAGGCTGCGGTCGTAGAGGGTCAGCTTGCGGCCCAGGGCCAGTTGCGCCAGTGCCTGCTTGTCCAGCGGCTCGCCGGGTTGGCGCAGCAGGGCTTCGAGCAGGCGGCTTTCTGAGACGGTCAGCGGCACGTCGTGCGCGCCGATGCTGACCACGCCGCGGTTGGGGCTGAAGCTCAGGTCGCCCAGCTCCAGCTGGCTGCTGGTCGGCGCCGGTGCGCTACGCCGCAGCACAGCGCGCAGGCGGGCGGTCAGCTCGCGCGGATCGCAGGGCTTGGCCAGGTAGTCGTCGGCGCCCAGCTCCAGGCCGAGGATGCGATCGAGCGGCTCGCCGCGGGCCGAGAGCATCAGCACCGGCAGTTCCGGATGTTCGCCGCGCAGCTGCTTGAGCAGCTCCAGGCCGCTGCCGTCGGGCAGCATCACATCCAGCACCACGGCGTCCGGCGCCTGCTCGACGAGGGCCTGGCGGGCGCTGCCGGCCTCATGGCAGGCGGTGACCTGGAAGCCTTCCTGGGTCAGCCAGCTGGCCAGCAGCTCGCACAGCTCCTGGTCGTCGTCGATCAGCAGTAAGCGGCTCATGGCGCTCAGTTGATCCACTCGCGGCGGGTCTTGCGGCGGCCGCGCAGCAGGGCGCCGACCAGCACGGAAAGCAGGCTGAGCCCGGCGCCGAGGGCGAACCAGGTCTGCTCCTCGCTGAGCAGGCCGGGCTGCTGCCGGGCCTGGCTCTCCTTGAGCTGCAGGCGCAGGCGCTGGTTTTCCTGGCGCAGGCGTTGCAACTGCGCGGCGCTGTTGGCCTGCTGTTCGCTACGCAGCTGTTCGCTCTGCGCCAGACGCTGTTCCAGGGTATCGGCCTGCGCCTCGGCCGAGGTGGCCGCGGCGAGCGGCTGGGGAGGTGTTTCCTCGGCTTGCGCCAGGGCGCAGGTCAGCAGCAGGGTGGCCAGCACGGACAGCGGGATCGGGCGCATCGCGATTCCTTGTAAGCGAAAGCAGCGTGGGAGGGATCAGGGCAGCACTTTCTTGAACGGCTTGACCACCACGCTGGCGTACACGCCGGCGGCGCGGTAGGGGTCGGCGTCAGCCCAGCTCTGCGCGGCGGCGAGGGAGTCGAACTCGGCGACGATCAGGCTGCCGCTGAAACCGGCCGGGCCCGGGTCGTTGCTGTCGATCGCCGGGTGCGGGCCGGCCAGCAGCAGGCGGCCCTCCTGCTTGAGCGCCTCGAGGCGGGCGAGGTGGGCGGGGCGAGCGGCCAGACGGTTGTCCAGGGAGTTTTCGACGTCGGTGGCGATGATGGCGTAGAGCATCTCAGTCCTTAGATGGGGTCGATCATGGAGCGGGGCAGGCTTTTTACTGCGCGGCGGCAGCCAGAAGTCGCATGTGCCGGCATAATAACAAACATCAATCTCAACGAAAGCGCCGCCATGACTGTCGATCTGCACTGCCACAGCACCGCCTCCGACGGCGTCCTGGCCCCCGCCATGCTGGTGAGCCGGGCCTTCGAGCGTGGCGTGCGGCTGCTGGCGCTGACCGATCACGACACCCTGGAGGGGCTGGACGAGGCGCGCCGCGCCGCCGAGGCCCTGGACATGCAGCTGGTCAACGGCATCGAGCTGTCCTGCACCTGGGGCGGCGCCACCATCCACGTGCTGGGCTACGCCTTCGCCAGCGACGCCCCGGATTTGCGTGCGGCCATCGAGGCGCTGCACCACGGGCGCTGGCAGCGCGCCGAGGAAATCGACCGGCGCCTGGCGGCCAAGGGCATGCCCGGGGCGTTGCAGGGTGCGCGCGCGGTGCAGCAGGAGTTGGGTGACAGCGGCAATGCGCCGGCGCGGCCGCACTTCGCCGAGTTCCTGGTGCGCGCCGGGCATGTGCGCGACCGCGCCGAGGCCTTTCGCAAGTGGCTCGGTTCGGGCAAGTTGGGCGACGTCAAGCAGCACTGGCCGGCGCTGGAGGACGCGGTCGGCACGCTGCGCGCGGCCAAAGCCTGGATCAGCCTGGCGCATCCGTGGCAATACGACTTTACTCGCAGTAAGCGTCGGCGTTTGGTCGCCGACTTCGTTGCGGCGGGCGGGCATGCCCTGGAAGTGGTCAATGGCATGCAGCCGGCCGAGCAGGTCGGCGGCTTGGCGATTCTGGCGCGCGAATTCGGCTTGATGGCCAGCGTCGGCAGCGACTTCCATGCGCCGGGCGACTGGTCCGAACTGGGCATGTACCGCCCGTTGCCCGACGACCTGACGGCGCTCTGGAAGCGCTTCGAACATGCACAGCCACCCGCTGTCACTTCATGAGCAGGGAGCAAACGTGAGTCAGTTTTTCCAGGTTCACCCGGAGAATCCCCAGGCGCGCCTGATCAAACAGGCGGTGGAGATCATCCGCGGCGGCGGCGTGGTGGTCTATCCGACCGATTCGTCCTATGCGCTGGGTTGCGCCATCGGCGACAAGAACGCGGTGGAGCGCATCCGCCGTCTGCGCCAGCTCGACGACAAGCACAACTTCACCCTGGTGTGCCGCGACCTGTCGCAGATCGGCCTGTTCGCCAAGGTCGATACCGCCGCCTTCCGCCTGCTGAAGAACCACACCCCGGGGCCCTACACCTTCATCCTCAATGCCACCCGCGAAGTGCCGCGCATGCTGCTGCACCCCAAGCGGCGCACCATCGGTCTGCGCGTGCCCGGCCACCCCATCGCCCTGGCGCTGCTGGAGCAGCTCGGCGAACCGCTGATGAGCGTCAGCCTGATCCTGCCGGGCGACGACCTGCCGCTGTCCGATCCCTACGAGATGCGCCAGATCCTCGAACACCAGGTCGAACTGATCATCGACGGTGGCTTCGGTGGCCTGGAGGCCTCCACCGTGGTCAACCTGGCCGACGACGAGCCGGAAATCGTCCGCGTCGGCTGTGGCGATCCCTCGCCTTTTCTCAAGCCCTAGAGAATCAGCGCCACCAGTATCGCCACCAGCAAGATGATGATGAAGTCGGTGCCGCTCAGCGCGCCGGCCACCGGCAGGCTGTCGAGGCGTTGCGACAGGCTGGCGATTTCCGCCGGGGTCATGGCGTCGACCCGTTCGCGGGCCAGTTGCGGCGGTACGTCCATGGCCTGCAGGGCTTGCTGCACGTCGCTGCGGGCGAGCAGGGCGTCGAGCTTGGCGCGTTCGGCGGCGAGGTTCTGTTCGCTGAGGATTTCCTCGGTACCGATCATCTGCGCCTGGGCCGGCAGGGCCAGGGCGAACAGGCAGGCGAACAGCAGGCTGGCGCAGAGGGAGAGGGCATTGTTGTTCATGGTGTGCTCCCGGTGGGTTGTCGTGGGCCCCGGCGCGGCGAGCCGACGCCGGCATCAATGTTTGGACTGGGCGTGGCGGACGGCGTTCCCGTCGGGGTTTTTCCGTTCGGCGCCTGGCTGCCCTATACTTCGCCGCCTTGTCTGTTCGTTTAGGTAAACCGGTTTGAGCCTTATCGACTCCGAGCGGCGCGTGCTGTCGGGCATGCGCCCCAGCGGCCGTCTACACCTCGGGCACTACCATGGCGTGCTGAAAAACTGGGTCAAGCTGCAGCACGAGTACGACTGCTTCTTCTGCATCGTCGACTGGCATGCACTGACCACCGACTATGCCGAGGTCGGCCAGCTGTCGCAGCACGTCATGGACATGGCGGTGGACTGGCTGGCGGCGGGCGTCAGCCCCAGCTCGGCGACCCTGTTCATCCAGTCGCAGGTGCCCGAGCACGCCGAGCTGCATCTGCTGCTGTCGATGATCTGCCCGCTGAGCTGGCTGGAGCGGGTGCCGTCCTACAAGGAGCAGCAGGAGCGCCAGGCCGGCAAGGACCTGTCCACCTACGGCTTTCTCGGCTACCCGCTGCTGCAGGCGGCGGACATCCTGCTGTACCGCGCAGGCGTGGTGCCGGTGGGAGCGGACCAACTGCCGCATATCGAGTTCGCCCGCGAAGTGGCGCGACGTTTCAACCACCTGTACGGCAGCGAGCCGGATTTCGAACTCAAGGCCGAGGCCGCCATCGGCAAGCTCGGCAAGAAGGCCGGCAAGCTCTACAGCAGCCTGCGCAAGGCCTACCAGGAGCAGGGTGACGGCGAGGCGCTGGAGACCGCGCGGGCGCTGCTCAAGGAGCAGAGCAACATCACCCTGGGCGATCAGGAACGTCTGTTCGGCTATCTGGAGGGCAGCGCCAAGGTGATCCTCGCCGAACCCCAGCCGCTGCTCGCCGAGCTCGCGCGCATCCCCGGGCTGGACGGGCAGAAGATGGCCAAGTCCAGCGGCAACGCGATCTTCCTGCGCGACGGCGACGCCGAGATCGAGGAAAAACTGCGGCGCATGCCCACCGACCCGGCACGGGTGCACCGCGATGACCCGGGCGAGCCGCAGCGCTGCCCGGTGTGGCCGCTGCACCAGCTGTATTCCAGCGACGAGCAGCTGCATTGGGTGGTCAATGGCTGCCGCAGCGCCGCCATCGGCTGCCTGGACTGCAAGGGCGCGCTGTGCACGGCGCTGCAGAGCGAACTGGCGCCGCTGCAGCAGCGCGCCATCGATTACGAGGACAGCCCCGACCTGGTGCGCAGCATTCTCGCCGAGGGTGCCGAGCGCGCCCGCGACGAGGCCCGCGACACCATGGCCGAGGTGCGCCTGGCCATGGGCCTGAAGTACCGATGAAGGAGCCGCAGCCGATGAGCGAATCCGTCGACAGCCAGGCCGGCGCGCAGCAGGAACTGCCCTTCGCCCTGGTCTACGGCGAGGCGGTCACCGAGCTGCCGCTGGACCTGTATATCCCGCCGGACGCCCTGGAGGTGTTTCTCGAAGCCTTCGAGGGGCCGCTGGACCTGCTGCTGTACCTGATCCGCAAGCAGAACATCGACATCCTCGACATCCCGGTGGCGGAAATCACCCGCCAGTACATGGGCTACGTCGAGCTGATGCACACCGTGCGCCTGGAGCTGGCCGCCGAGTACCTGGTGATGGCCGCCATGCTCGCCGAGATCAAGTCGCGCATGCTGCTGCCGCGCTCGGCCGAGGCCGAGGAGGAAGAGGACGATCCGCGCGCGGAGCTGATCCGCCGGCTGCAGGAGTACGAGCGCTTCAAGGCCGCCGCCGAGGGCCTCGACGAGCTGCCGCGGGTCGGTCGCGACGTCGTCGTGCCGCGCCTGGACGCTCCCGAGGCGCGTGCGCGCAAGCTGCTGCCAGAGGTCAGCCTGGAAGAGCTGCTGCTGTCGATGGCCGAGGTGCTGCACCGCGCCGACATGTTCGAGAGTCACCAGATCACTCGCGAGGCGCTGTCCACCCGCGAGCGCATGAGCGAGGTGCTCGAACGCCTCAAGGGCGGCGCTTTCGTGCCCTTCGTCGAGTTGTTCGCCGCCGAGGAGGGGCGCCTGGGGGTGGTGGTGACCTTTATGGCGGTGCTCGAATTGATCAAGGAATCCCTGGTCGAGCTGGTGCAGAATGAGCCCTTCGCCGCCATCCACGTCCGAGCCCGAGCCGAATGAACCTGACCGACCCCCGCGAACTGGCCCAGTTGCTCGAAGCCTTTCTGCTGGCTTCCGGCAAGCCGCAGTCCCTGGAGCGCCTGTACGAGCTGTTCGAGGAGGGCGAGCGACCGGAGCCGGCGCAGTTCAAGGCGGCGCTGGAGGTGTTGCGCGATTCCTGCGAGGGGCGCGCCTTCGAGCTCAAGGAGGTCGCCTCGGGTTACCGCCTGCAGGTGCGCGAGCGTTTCGCCCCCTGGGTCGGCCGGCTGTGGGAGGAACGTCCGCAGCGCTACTCGCGCGCGCTGCTGGAAACCCTGGCGCTGATCGCCTACCGCCAGCCCATCACCCGCGGCGAGATCGAGGACGTGCGCGGCGTGGCGGTCAACAGCAACATCACCAAGACCCTGCTCGAGCGCGAGTGGATTCGCGTGGTCGGCTACCGCGACGTGCCCGGGCGCCCGGCGATGTTCGCCACCACCAAGGGCTTTCTCGACCACTTCAACCTGAAAAGCCTCGACGAGCTGCCGCCGCTGACCGCCCTGCGCGAGCTGGAACCGGAGCCCGAGCTGGCCCTGGACGACGACGCCGAGGTGCCGGCAGGGCTGCAGGCGCGCGCCGACCTGGCGCTACAGGAAGGCGGCGAAGTCGCCGAACCGCGCGAGGAAACCAGCTTCCGTAGCCTGCTGGCCGAACTGGACACCATGGAGCAGGGGTTGAAGACCGATTTCGACGACCTGCGCCTGGTCGAAGACGAGGAGCAGGGCGACGAGCGTATGGCCGACCTGGATGCCGACGAGTCGTTGCATTGAGTCTGTTTAAGCACGGCATGCAATTCTTCAATCCCGCCGAGGCGCCTGCTGTCTTTATCCTTGCCCGCATTCGATCAATGCCCGCAAGGTGGCCGTCATGAGCAAGAGTCCCTGCATCAAGGTCTGCGAATTCGAGCAGGATATCTGCCTGGGCTGCGGTCGCAGCCGCCAGGAAATCAAGGGCTGGAAGCGTTTGGACAAGGCCGGGCGGCGGGCGCTGCTGGCCGAGGCCGACATGCGCCTGCTGGCGCTGCAGGCGACCGGCCGGCGCAAGTTGTAACTCTCGGCTACCCTAAGAGTCCTGCCGCGCGTATGATTCGCGCCCCTTCGATCATCCGTTACTACACCGGGAGGTGCCCAAGATGACAGAGCACGAACAACCGCGTCCTGCAGGCGAGAAACTGCAGAAAGTCCTGGCTCGTCTGGGCCTGGCCTCGCGTCGCGAGATCGAGACCTGGATCGGCGAAGGTCGGGTCAAGGTCAATGGCGCCACCGCCAGCCTCGGCCAGCGCGTCGACAGCCATGACGCCATCGCCCTCGACGGCCGCCTGCTCAAGCGCGAAGAGATCGCCGGCTCGGTGCGCCGCGTGCTGATCTACAACAAGCCGGACGGCGAAATCTGCACCCGCGACGACCCGGAAGGCCGGCCTACCGTGTTCGACCGCCTGCCGCGGCCGAAAGAGGGGCGCTGGATCAATATCGGTCGCCTCGACATCAACACCACCGGCCTGCTGCTGTTCACCACCGACGGCGAACTGGCCAACCGCCTGATGCACCCCTCCTACCAGATGGACCGCGAGTACGCCGTGCGCGTACGCGGCGAAGTCACCGAGGAGATGCTGGAGAACCTCAAGCGCGGCGTCATGCTCGAGGATGGCCCGGCCAAGTTCACCGACATCAAGGAAGCGCCCGGCGGCGAGGGCTTCAACCACTGGTACCACTGCGTGGTGATGG
The DNA here is from genome assembly GCF_000465935.2 of Pseudomonas sp. EGD-AK9. Lineage (NCBI taxonomy): Bacteria > Pseudomonadati > Pseudomonadota > Gammaproteobacteria > Pseudomonadales > Pseudomonadaceae > Pseudomonas > Pseudomonas sp. EGD-AK9. Next base: position 323 of record NZ_AVOF01000076.1, on the reverse strand, counting down.
AAGGCCGCAACCGCGAGGTACGCCGTCTGTGGGAGTCCCAGGGGCTGGTGGTCAGTCGCCTGAAGCGGGTGCGCTTCGGTCCGGTATTCCTCACCTCCGAGCTGACCATGGGCCGCTGGCGCGAGATGGACCAGCGCGAGGTGGACATCCTTAGCGCCGAGGTCGGCCTGACCCCGCAGGCGCTGCCGGCGATGAAGGAGAAGGTGCGCGAGAAGCTCGACCGTCTGCAGCGCAAGTCGGCCAAGCCGGTGGACCCGCGGGCCAAGCGCGTGCTGCGCCCGGCCGCGGACGAGGCGGCCGGCGAAGGTGTCCGTCCGGCCCGT
>NZ_AVOF01000075.1:0-10127 GCF_000465935.2 Pseudomonas sp. EGD-AK9 | reverse complement strand
GGCGCGGGGCGAACTGGCCGTCCACTGCGCTCAGCGCCAGCACCCGGGCTTCCGGGGCGTAACCGTCGAAGGTCTCGCCTGCGATGCGCAGCAACCGGTCGACGCCGGCGCTGTCGAAGGCGCTTTCCTTGTCCTCGCCGAACAGCACGGCGAGCACCGCACCGCTATCGCCGGCCAGTTGCCGGGCCAGGCCGAGCAGGTCCTTGTCGTGGCTGGACAGGCGGCCGCCGACCATGTCCGGCACCACGGCGATGATATGGCTCGGCTGCTCGACCAGGTGCAGCGGCAGCTGCACCACGGCGCTGGCCGCGCCGCGCTTCTGCCCGCCGCCCTGCTGGGCGCCGGAGCGGTCGATGCGCTTGATCCCGGCCGGGCCGATAAAGCCGGCGGCGATGGCATGGGGGTTCTTGCGGATCAGGCCGTTGGGGCCCATCCAGCTGGTCTGGTTCTGGCTCTGCATGGCCGCATGCAGCGGGTGCAGGCGGTTGCGCGCGATCCATTCGGCGCGCGGGTCGCGGCGGATGATGTCGCTCATGCCTGGGCCTCCTGGATGCACTGGGATTGTCGTTTCATCACTGCACCTCCGCCAGTTCACGCCTGGCTGCCGGCTTTTTTGCCGCCACCTCGGTGGGCTCGATCAGCACCTCGGCGACCAGTTCGGCGATGTCCTTGATTTCCGGGCGCGGGGCGACCACGCCTTCGAGCATCGCGGTGCACTGCGGGCAGCCCACGGCGACCAGTTCGGCGCCGGTCTCCTTGATGTCGACCATGCGCATGTCGGGGATGCGCTGCTTGCCGGGGATGTCGGTGATCGGCGCGCCGCCGCCACCGCCGCAGCAGCGCGAACGGAAGCCGGAGCGTTCCATCTCCTTCACCTCGATACCGATGGCCTTGAGCACGGCGCGCGGCGCCTCGTACTCGCCGTTGTAGCGGCCGAGGTAGCAGGGGTCGTGATAGGTCACGCTGCTGGCCTTGCTCTGGCCGAGGTTGAGCGACCCCTTGCGCACCAGCTCGTCGATAAAGGTGCTGTGGTGCAGCACCTGGTAATGGCCGCCGAGGGCGCCGTATTCGTTCTTCAGCACATGGAAGCTGTGCGGGTCGCAGCTGACGATGCGCTTGAAGCGGTACTTGCTCAGGGTGGCGATATTGCGCTTGGCCAGGTTCTGGAAGGTCGCCTCGTCGCCCAGACGACGGGCCACGTCGCCACTGTCGCGTTCCTCCAGGCCGAGCACGGCGAAGTCGACGTCGGCGGCCTTGAGCACCTTGACGAAGGCGCGCAGGGTGCGCTGGTTGCGCATATCGAAGGCGCCGTCGCCGACCCAGAACAGCACGTCGGTCTCTTGCTTGTCGGCAAGCAGCGGCAGGTTGAGGTCGGCCGCCCAGTTCAGCCGGCCGCCGGGGGCGAAACCGCCGGGGTTGTCGGTGGCGATCAGGTTGTCCAGCACCTCGGCGCCCTTGTTCGGCGTGGCGCCCTTTTCCAGGGTCAGATGACGGCGCATATCGACGATGGCATCGACGTGCTCGATCATCATCGGGCACTCCTCGACGCAGGCGCGGCAGGTGGTGCAGGACCACAGCGTCTCGGCATCGACCAGCGCCTTGCCATTGAGGTCGACGATGGGTTGGTGCGGGCCGCCGCTGTGCTCGCCGAGCGGAATGCCCGGGTAGGGGCTGCCGGCGAACTTGGCGTCGTTGCCACCGGCCAGGCCGATGACCATGTCCTGGATCAGTTTCTTCGGGTTCAGCGGCTGGCCGGCGGCGAAGGCCGGGCAGGCCGCCTCGCACTTGCCGCACTGCACGCAGGCATCGAAGCCGAGCAGCTGGTTCCAGGTGAAATCGGTGGGTTTTTCCACCCCCAGCGGCGCCTTGGGGTCGTCCAAATCCAGCGCCTTGAGGCCGGTGGAACGGCCGCCGCCGAAGCGTTCGGCGCGGCGGTGCCAGGCCAGGTGCAGGGCACCGGCGAAGGCGTGCTTCATCGGCCCGCCCCAGGTCATGCCGAAGAACAGCTCGGACACGCCCCAGGCCACGCCGACGGCCAGCACGGCGGCCAGAATCCAGCCGCCGAAATTCTCGGGGAGAATGCCCGCCACCGGCAGGGTGGCGATAAAGAAGCTCGCGGCGAACATCAGCAGGCTCTTCGGCAGGCGCATCCAGGGGCCCTTCGACAGCCGGCTCGGCGGGTTGCGCCGGCGCTTGGCGACGAACAGGGCGCCGACGAACATCAGCACCGTGGCCGCCAGCAGGGCGAAACCGAGGATGCGGTTATGCAGGCCGAAACCGTGCACGAGGATCGCCAGCACGGCCGCCAGGACGAAGCCGCCGGCGGTGGCGACGTGGGTCTTGGACATGTACTTGTCGCGCTCGACCACATGGTGCAGGTCCACCAGGTAGCGGCGCGGCATCTTCAGCAGGCCACCGATCCAGTCGACCTGGGCCGGTCGGCCGCGGCGCCACATGAAGAAGCGCTTGCCGGCACCGAGCACGGCCAGGCCGAGGGCGGCGAACAGCAGGATGGGCAGTAGGGTGTTCAACATCTCGTGGTCTCCTTCGCGGGACCGGAAAACAATGCGACCTGTAGGTTGGCGCTGAGCTGGCGAAGCCCAACGGGGAGCGCGTAGCGCTCCCCGTGTTCGGTCAATGCCGCAGGCCGGTTCTGCGAACCGGATCTTGGGCTTCGTTCCTCAGCGCCAACCTACGTCCGTCCAACCACCGAAGGCGTTGGCTTAAAAGTCCTTGCACAGCCGCAGCGCGTCGTAGATCGCCGCGTGGGTGTTGCGCTGGGCCACGCAGTCGCCGATGCGGAACAGCAGGTAGCCGTCGCCCGTTTCGGCCAGGCAGGGCTGCGGCTTGATCGCGAACAGCGCCTCGACGTCGATCTGGCCCTTGTTGCGCGAGCCTTCCTTCAGCGCGTAGTACAGCGACTCGTCCGGACGCACGCCGTTCTCCACCACCACCTGGTCGACCACGCGCTCTTCCTTGGCGCCGGTGTATTCGTTCTCCAGCACCGCCACCAGCTTGTCGCCCTCGCGGTAGACCTTCTCCAGCATCATATCGCCGGTCATGATCACTTCCTTGGGGTAGATGCTGCGGTAGTAGGTCGGGAAGCTGGTGCCGCCCATGGCCACGCCCGGCTTGATGTCGTCGGTGACGATCTCGACCTGCGAGCCCTTGTCGGCCATGAAGTCGGCCACCGACATGCCGGTGAATTCGCAGATGGTGTCGTAGACCAGCACGTTCTTGCCCGGCGCGACCTTGCCGTCGAGCACGTCCCAGCTGCTCACCACCAGGCCTTCGGCCGCGCCCCAGTGCTCGTTCTGCTCCAGGTACGGATGGCCGCCGTTGGCCAGCACGATGATGTCGGCGCGCATGTCCTGAATGGTCGCCACGTCGGCGGCGGTGCCCAGGCGCAGGTCGACGTTCAGGCGCGCCAGCTCCAGCTGGTACCAGCGGGTGATGCCGGCGATCTGGTCGCGCTGCGGCGCCTTGGAGGCGGTGGTGATCTGGCCGCCCAGGGCATCCTTCTTCTCGAACAGGGTCACGTCGTGGCCACGCTCGGCGGCGACGCGCGCCGCTTCCATCCCGGCCGGGCCGCCGCCGACGATCACCACCTTGCGCTTGGGCCCGGTGGATTTCTCGATGATGTGCGGCACGCCCATATATTCACGGGAAGTCGCGGCGTTCTGGATGCACAGCACGTCCAGGCCCTGGTACTGGCGGTCGATGCAGTAGTTGGCGCCGACGCACTGCTTGATCTGGTCGACCTGGCCCATCTTGATCTTGGCGATCAGGTGCGGGTCGGCGATATGCGCGCGGGTCATGCCGACCATGTCCACGTAGCCGCCTTCGAGGATGCGGGTGGCCTGGTTCGGGTCCTTGATGTTCTGCGCGTGCAGCACCGGCACCTTGACCACTTCCTTGATGCCGGCCGCCAGGTGCAGGAAGGGCTCCGGCGGGTAGCTCATGTTGGGGATGACGTTGGCCAGGGTGTTGTGGGTGTCGCAGCCCGACCCCACCACGCCGATAAAGTCGATCATGCCGGTGGCGTCGTAGTAGGCGGCGATCTGCTTCATGTCCTCGTGGGACAGGCCGTCCGGGTGGAATTCGTCGCCGCAGATACGCATGCCCACGCAGAAGTCCGGGCCCACCTCGGCGCGCACGGCCTTGAGCACTTCCAGGCCGAACTTCATGCGGCCCTCGAAGGTGCCGCCCCATTCGTCGGTGCGCTTGTTGACCCGCGGGCTCCAGAACTGGTCGATCATGTGCTGGTGCACGGCGGACAGCTCGACGCCGTCCAGGCCGCCTTCCTTGGCCCGGCGTGCGGCCTGGGCGTAGTTGCCGATCACCCGCCAGATCTCTTCCGGCTCGATGGTCTTGCAGGTGGCGCGGTGCACCGGCTCGCGGATGCCCGACGGCGACATCAGGGTCGGCCAGTTGAAGCCGTCCCAGCGCGAGCGACGACCCATGTGGGTAATCTGGATCATGATCTTGGCGCCGTGCTTGTGCATGGCGTCGGCCAGATTCTGGAAGTGCGGGATGATGCGGTCGGTGGACAGGTTGACCGAGCTCCACCATTCCTGCGGGCTGTCGATCGCCACCACCGAGGAACCGCCGCAGATGGCCAGGCCGATGCCGCCCTTGGCCTTCTCTTCGTAGTACTTGACGTAGCGCTCGGTGGTCATGCCGCCGTCGGTGGCGTAGACCTCGGCGTGCGCGGTGGACAGCACGCGGTTGCGGATGGTCAGCTTGCCGATCTGGATCGGCTGGAACATTGCTTCGAAGGCCATTACGGCATCCTCACGGTAAGCGCTCTAGCGGTGTGGGAGGCGCTCTAGCGGCTCTCCCACGCATTTCTTATGGGTGACTCAGAGTGGCCGGGTGACGAACAGGCCGTCGTCGTGGCCTTCCTCGGCACCGCTGTATTCCTGCACGGTAACGGTGCGGATCGGGCTGCCCTTGGCGGCGAGGATCTGGTCGATGGCGCCGGAGAACCAGCCGGTGAACATGTAGTCGACCTTGCGGTTCACCTTGCCGTACACGTAGACGAAGGCCGAGTGCTTGAGCTTGACCTCGGCGTAGCCGGTTTCCAGGTCGAGCTTCTGCGTTTCGAACAGGCCCCAGCCGCGCTGCGACAGGCGCTTCATGTAGTGCTCGAACACCGCGGCGCCCTCGAGGCCGTGGCACTCGGCTTCCTTCTCGCACCAGTGCCAGGCGGACTTGTAGCCGGCCTTGTAGAGGATCTCGGCGTACTTCTCGGCGCCGAGCACTTCCTCGATGCCCATGTGGTTGTTGACGAAGAAATGCCGCGGCACGTAGAGCATCGGCAGGGCGTCGGTGGTCCAGACGCCGGTTTCGTCGTCGACGGCGATGGGCATTTCGGGGGCGTGGGTGGCCATGTGTTCTAGCTCCAGAATTCGATTTGCAGTTGGCGCCGGCCTGTCTCGTAGGTTGGTGCTGAGCTTGCGAAGCCCAACACCCGGTTCGCAGAACCGCCAGCGGCGTTGTCGGTGAACTCGTGGCGCGCTGCGCACGCCTCGTTGGGCCTCGTTCCTCGGCGCCAACCTACGTGGCGCCGAGTAGCGGGATCATTCGCCCCAGACGTCCTTCAGCACGCGCACCCAGTTCTCGCCCATCACCTTGCGCACCACGCGCTCGGGCATGCCGCGCTTGAGCAGGGTCTCGGTGAGGTTGGGGAATTCGCCCACGGTACGGATGCCCAGCGGGTTGACGATCTTGCCGAAGTTGGTCAGGCGGCGGGCGTAGCCCTTGTCGTGGGTCAGGTACTCGAAGAAGTCCTGGCCGTGGCCCTGGGTGAAGTCGGTGCCGATGCCGATGGCGTCTTCGCCGACCAGGTTCATCACGTACTCGATGGCCTCGGCGTAGTCGTCGATGGTCGAGTCGATGCCCTTGGCCAGGAAGGGGGCGAACATGGTCACGCCGACGAAGCCGCCGTGGTCGGCGATGAACTTCAGCTCCTCGTCGGACTTGTTGCGCGGGTGCTCCTTCAGGCCCGACGGCAGGCAGTGCGAGTAGCACACCGGCTTCTTCGACTCGAGGATGACTTCCTCGGAAGTCTTGGAGCCGACGTGGGACAGGTCGCACATGATGCCGACGCGGTTCATCTCGGCGACGATCTCGCGACCGAAGCCGGACAGGCCACCGTCGCGCTCGTAGCAACCGGTGCCGATCAGGTTCTGGGTGTTGTAGCACATCTGCACGATGCCCACGCCGAGCTGCTTGAACACCTCGACGTAGCCGATCTGGTCCTCGAACGCATGGGCGTTCTGGAAGCCGTAGAGGATGCCGGTCTTGCCCTGCTCCTTGGCCTTGCGTATATCGGCGGTGGTGCGCACCGGCATGACCAGGTCGCTGTTATCGCGAATCAGGTTGTTGCTGGCGACTATGTTGTTGACCGTGGCCTGGAACCCTTCCCACACGGACACGGTGCAGTTGGCGGCGGTCAGGCCGCCCTTGCGCATGTCCTCGAACAGTTCGCGGTTCCACTTGGCGATGATCAGACCGTCGATGACGATGCTGTCGGCGTGCAATTCGGCTGGGCTCATCAGGCTTGTCCCCTGGGCGTATGACCGATCCGGAGCGTCGGTGCTTTGGACAGAGCTTATCCCTGGGGGGCGGGGCGACCCGGTGCAAAAACGACTGGGGGTTTGCCGAAAGCGTCAAGCCGAGGTCGCGAACGGATAAGCCGTCGCTCCGCCCGTTACCGCTTGGCCGGATGCAATCCGGGGAATCCGCGGCGCCTGGCCCCGGATTGCATCCGGTCTACGTCGGGTCTAGCCGACCGGCCGCTCATGGCGATCCTGGCTGGGACTGGCGGCGAAGTGCTGGCGGTAGCAGCGCGAGAAATACGACGCCGAGTCGAAGCCGCAGGCCAGGCCCACCTCCAGCACGCTGAGATCGCTCTGGCGCAGCAGCTGGCGCGCCTTGTCCAGGCGCAAGCCGAGGTAGAAGGCCGAAGGCGTGGTGTGCAGGTGGTGGCGGAACAGCCGCTCCAGCTGGCGCACGCTGACCCCGACCTGCTCGGCCAGCTCCTCGCAGGGCAGCGGCTGCTCGCAGTGGCGCTCCATCTCGCCGATCACCCGCACCAGTTTCTTGTTGTGCAGGTCGTAGCGGCTGGCGATCTGCATGCGCTGGTGATCCTGGCGGGTGCGGATGCGGCCGAGCACGAACTGCTCGGAGACCTGCACCGCCAGCGGTTCGCCGTGATCGCGGCCGATCAGCCCGAGCATCAGGTCGAGGCTGCTGGTGCCGCCGGCGCTGGTGATGCGCCGGCCATCGATCTCGAACAGCTCCTGGGTCACCTGCAGCTGCGGGTAGCGCTCGCAGAAGGCGTCGATCGCCTCCCAGTGCAGGGTCAGGCGCTGCTGCTCGAACAGCCCGGCCTCGGCCAGCACGAAGCTGCCGGTGTCGATGGCGCCGAGCACCTTGACCTCGCGTTCGCGGCGTTGCAGCCAATGGGCCAGGCGTTTGTCGTAATACGCCAGGGGCTCGAAACCGGCGACCACGAACAGCGCCTGGACCTCTTCCGGCAGCTCCAGCCCGGCCTCGACGTTGAGCGACATGCCGTTGCTCGCCGCCACCGCCTCGCCGTCCAGGCTGAGCAGGCGCCAGCGGTACAGCTCGCCGCGAAAGCGGTTGGCCACGCGCAGCGGCTCGATGGCCGACATCAGGCCTATCATCGAGAAACCGGGCAGCAGCAGGAAGGCGAAGGTCTGGGTCATGGGCAATCCGCCAGTAGGGTGCCCTCCATTAAGAAGCCAGGCGCCAGCGCCGCGCAAGATAAGGTCGCCATAGGTCAAGCAATGGTCGGCTAAGTGGGAATTTTCCCGCGCAGCGGCGCGTAAGGTGGCTCCATCGGGACCAATCGATCCCGCAACACGGTGGGGGCCGACCGGCCTCTAGAAGAACGAAAGCAAACCGCTGTGACACGATGAGGAGCACCCAGATGAAAGGTCTTACCGCGCTGGCCGCATGCTGCACCCTGAGCTTGTTCAGTTCCTCCCTGCTGGCCGCCGAAGATGCCAGTTGTCAGAAGGCACGTATCGGTCTGGTCGGCTGGACCGACGTGGTCGCCACCACGGCCGTGGCTGCAACCCTGCTCGAAGGCCTGGGCTATCAAACCACCCAGACCCAGGCCTCGCAGCAGATCATCTTTTCCGGCATCGGCAAGAAGCAGGTCGACTTCTTCCTCGGCTACTGGAAGCCGCTGATGGACGACAACATCAAGCCGTTCCAGGACAAGGGCGAAGTCAAGGTGCTCGCCGAGCCGGGCCTGAGCGACGGCATCTCCAGCCTGGCGGTGCCCACCTACCTGGCCGAGGCGGGCCTGAGAACCTATGCCGACATCGCCAAGTTCCGCGACCAGCTGGACGGCAAGATCTATGGCATCGACCCGGGCACCGGGGCCAACACCACCATCCAGAAGATGATCGACACCAACCAGTTCGGCCTCGGCGGCTTCAAGCTGGTGGAATCCAGCGAGGCGGCCATGCTCGCGGCGGTCAGTCGCGCGGTCAAGGCCAAGAAGCCGGTGGTGTTCTTCGGCTGGAAGCCGCACCCGATGAACATCAAGATGGACCTGACCTACCTCACCGGCAGCGAGGACGTGTTCGGCGCCGATGAAGGCCTGGCCACGGTATGGACCGTGGTCGCCCCGGACTATGCCCAGCGCTGCCCCAACGTCGACCAGCTGCTCCATAACCTGACCTTCAGCGCCGCCCAGGAAAGCGAGCTGATGGAGCCGATCATGGCCCGCGAGGATGCCAAGGCCGTGGCCCGTCGCTGGCTCAAGGACAATCCGCAGGACCTCGACCGCCTGCTGGCCGGGGTGACCACCTTCGACGGCCAGGAGGGCGTGACGGCAGTACGGGCCGCCCTCGACTGAGACGCGCCGCGGCGCCGCCTCCCTCTTCAACCATCACCTGCCGTGCGTGCGCCTCTGGCGGCGTACGGCACCCTTTCGCCTCGAATAAGGATGGAGATTCCATGAACTACGAAGTCATCGTCACCTGCGCGGTGACCGGCGCCGGCGACACCGTCGGCAAGCACCCGGCCATCCCGGTCACGCCCAAGGAAATCGCCGCCGCGGCCATCGAGGCAGCCAAGGCCGGCGCCACTGTTGCCCACTGCCATGTGCGCGACCCGCACACCGGCAAGCCGAGCCGCAACGTGGCGCTGTACCGCGAGGTGGTCGAGCGCATCCGCGAGAGCGACACCGACGTGATCATCAACCTCACCGCCGGCATGGGCGGCGACCTGGAAATCGGTCGCGGCGAGCAGCCGCTGGAATTTGGCGCCGGCACCGACCTGGTCGGCCCGCTGGAGCGCCTGGCGCATGTCGAGGAACTGCTGCCGGAAATCTGCACCCTGGACTGCGGCACCCTGAATTTCGGCGACGGCGACTTCATCTATGTCTCCACCCCGGCGCAGCTGCGTGCCGGCGCCAAGCGCATCACCGAGCTGGGCGTGAAGGCCGAGCTGGAAATCTTCGACACCGGCCACCTGTGGTTCGCCAAGCAGCTGCTCAAGGAGGGCCTGCTGGAAGACCCGTTGATCCAGCTGTGCCTGGGTATCCCCTGGGGCGCGCCGGCCGACACCACGACCATGAAGGCCATGGCCGACAACCTGCCGCCGGGCATCACCTGGGCCGGCTTCGGCATCGGCCGCATGCAGATGCCCATGGTCGCTCAGGCCATGCTGCTCGGCGGCAACGTGCGGGTCGGCCTGGAAGACAACATCTGGCTGGATCGCGGCGTGCACGCCAGCAACGGCCAGCTGGTCGAGCGCGCCATCGAGATCATCGAACGCCTCGGCGGCCGCGCCCTGACCCCGGCCGAAGGCCGCGAGAAGATGAAGCTCAAGCGCCGTTAACGATTTTCTCCCCTCTCCCACTGGGAGAGGGGCCGGGGGGGGGGGGCCTGTGTGCATCCCCCGTAGCCCGGAGGCAATCCGGGAAAACTTCACCTGCCATGCCCCGGATCGCATCCGGGCTACCGGAGTTCACCATGACCTTCGTCACCCATATCAAGACCTTCGCCGCCCTCGGCACCGGCGTGATCGGCGCCGGCTGGATCGCCCGCGCCCTGGCCCACGGCCTCGACGTGATCGCCTGG
>NZ_AVOF01000074.1:0-31756 GCF_000465935.2 Pseudomonas sp. EGD-AK9 | reverse complement strand
GTGGTGCGTTCGGCGCCACCCGCGCCGCGGCAGTGCGTTTGCTGCCTATTAATAGAGAGAGCGCCGGCACCAGGCCGTTGGCACGCTCGCCGAGCAGCTCGAGCAGGCGACTCAGGTACTTCTCGTTGACCCAGTCGAGCACGAAGCGGTTGGGCGCATAGACGCGCAACTCGTCGCCTTCGGCTTCGACCTGCAGAGGACGGATCCAGGTGTTGAATTGCTGGGCCGGCAACTCGTCGCGCAGAAGCTCGACGCACTGCTGCCATAGTTCCACTGACACTGACTATCCCCTTTCCAGGCGGCGATGCAAAAAACAGCCGTCATTGTAGCCGCCCAAGGCGGAGTTATCCACACGGCGCAGAGCAGATGGCCAAGTAAAATCAAAGCCTTATTGGCATTCATCAGGCTTATCAGGGCCATGTCCAAGCTTGTGGATAAGGCCCCGTGAAGTCGTTGCAAAAGCCTGGGGACAGGACAGCGGATAACCTGCCTGTGGGTAACCCGGCAGATTGCCCCCAGCCTGTGCGCAGGGAGCACACAGGCCCGGCACCGTTTCCTGACAACCTTATCATCCCGGCAAGGCCACGGATGGCGGGCGCTGCGGGCAGTTCTCCACAGAAGGAAGCCGGCCTAATCATTATCAACATAGAAAAAGAGCTTTAAACCTTTCCTTCTTTCTATTCCTATTTGGCGAAAAGGCTGGTTGGAAATTGACCTGCCGCGCGGCTTTCTCTAGAATTGCCGGTCTCTTTAAACCAGGGTCATTCCGACCCTAGTCGATCACCCAGGTAACGCACCATGAAACGCACTTTCCAACCCAGCACCATCAAGCGCGCTCGTACCCACGGTTTCCGTGCCCGCATGGCCACCAAGAACGGCCGTGCCGTCCTGTCGCGTCGTCGCGCCAAGGGCCGCAAGCGTCTGACTGTCTAATTCATCCAGACAGGTGGTGAGTCGAGGCTTCGGCCGGGAAAAGCGTCTGCTGACCCCCCGGCAATTCAAGGCAGTCTTCGACTCCCCAAGCGGCAAAGCTCCGGGCAAAAGTGTCCTGCTGCTAGCGCGCGACAACCAGCTCGATCATCCCCGCCTGGGTCTGGTGATCGGCAAGAAGAGCGTCAAGCTCGCCGTCGAGCGCAACCGCATCAAGCGTCAAATCCGCGAGTCCTTCCGCCTGAACCAGGACGACCTGGTCGGCTGGGACATAGTGGTGGTCGCCCGTAAGGGCCTCGGCGATCTGGAGAATGGCGAACTCGCTCAGCAGTTCGGCAAGCTCTGGAGACGCCTGGCCCGTAGCCGGCCCAGTCGCGACGCACATGCCTCCCCCGGGACAAGCGACAATCCCCATGCGTAAAGCGGCCCTAGCCTGTATCCAGGTGTATCGCTACGCCATCAGCCCGCTGATGGCCAGTCATTGTCGCTTCTATCCCAGCTGTTCCTGCTATGCCTACGAAGCCATCGAGCAACATGGCTTCCTGCGTGGCGGCTGGCTGGCGGCTCGCCGGCTCGGTCGCTGCCACCCCTGGAATGCCGGCGGCTTCGACCCGGTGCCTCCCGTGAAAACCTCCCGTTCCCCTTCGATGGCCGAATAATCATGGATATCCAACGTTCGATCCTGATCGTCGCCCTGGCAGTCGTGTCCTACCTCATGGTCCTGCAATGGAACGAGGACTACGGCCAGGCCGCCCTGCCGGCCGAGGTACAGTCCTCGACCGCCGCGACGCCCGCCCTGCCGGACACTCCGGCCAATGCCGCAACCGCCGGCGACGACATCCCCACTGCCGTGGCCGAACCCAGCGCCGCTGCCGTTGCGCCGACTACCGCCGCCAGCGACGAGCTGATCCGCGTAAAGACCGACGTGCTGGATCTGGCCATCGACCCGCGCGGTGGCGATATCGTGCAGCTGCGCCTGCCACAGTACCCGCGCCGTCAGGATCGCCCGGACGTGCCCTTCCAGCTGTTCGACAACGGCGGCGAACGCACCTACCTGGCGCAGAGCGGCCTGATCGGCCAGAACGCCCCGGACAAGTCCAGCGGTCGCGCCCTGTGGTCGAGCGAGAAAACCAGCTACGCGATGGCGGACGGCCAGGACAGCCTGGTGGTCGACCTGACCTACAGCGAGAACGGCGTCAACTACATCAAGCGCTACAGCTTCAAGCGCGGCCTCAACCCGCAGTGCTCGGCGCGTGAGCAGCAGCTGAAGAAACCCGGTTGCGTGGACCCCTCCGCCTATCAGGTCGACGTGCGCTACCTGATCGACAACCAGAGCGATCAGGCCTGGAGCGGCAACCTGTTCGCCCAGCTCAAGCGCGACAGCAGCGGCGATCCGTCCTCCACCACCGCCACCGGCACCGCCACCTACCTGGGCGCAGCGCTGTGGACCAGCGAGGAGCCGTACAAGAAGGTGTCGATGAAGGACATCGACAAGCAGCCCTTCAAGGAAACCGTGCAGGGCGGCTGGGTCGCCTGGCTGCAGCACTACTTCGTCACCGCCTGGGTGCCGAGCAAGGACAGCACTAACCTGGTACAGACCCGCAAGGACAGCCAGGGCAACTACATCGTCGGCTTCACCGGCCCGGCCGTGCAGGTCGCCGCCGGCAGCCAGGGCGAGACCGGCGCCATCCTGTATGCCGGCCCCAAGCTGCAGGAGCACCTGGGTACCCTGTCCCCAGGCCTGGAGCTGACCGTCGACTACGGCTTCCTGTGGTTCCTCGCCCAGCCGATCTTCTGGCTGCTGGAAGTGATCCACGGCCTGCTGGGTAACTGGGGCTGGTCGATCATCGTGCTGACCATCATCATCAAGCTGATCTTCTTCCCGCTGTCGGCCGCCAGCTACCGCTCCATGGCCCGCATGCGCGCCGTGTCGCCCAAGCTGCAGGCGCTGAAGGAGCAGTTCGGCGACGATCGCCAGAAGATGTCCCAGGCGATGATGGAGCTGTACAAGAAGGAGAAGATCAACCCACTGGGCGGCTGCCTGCCGATCCTGGTGCAGATGCCGGTGTTCCTCGCCCTCTACTGGGTGCTGCTGGAATCCGTGGAGATGCGTCAGGCCCCGTGGCTGCTGTGGATCACCGACCTGTCGATCAAGGATCCGTTCTTCATCCTGCCGATCATCATGGGCGCCACCATGTTCATCCAGCAGCAGCTCAACCCGACGCCCCCGGACCCCATGCAGGCGCGCGTGCTGAAGCTGATGCCGATCATCTTCACCTTCTTCTTCCTGTGGTTCCCGGCCGGTCTGGTGCTGTACTGGGTGGTCAACAACATCCTGTCCATCGCCCAGCAGTGGTACATCACCCGCAAGATCGAAGCAGCAGCGAAGATAGCTAGCGCCTGATTGGCCAAGGCTTCCCAGTTGCAAGCAGACGCCCCATGATTGGGGCGTTTTGCTGTCCACCCTATCTGTAGGAGCGAGGGGCGCCCAGTCCCCCGCTCGCGAACCCTGGCCCCGGCCAATCACCGAGTAAATGCCATGCCCCTTGCCCGAGACACCATCGCCGCCGTCGCCACCGCCCAGGGTCGCGGCGGCGTCGGCATCGTGCGGGTGTCCGGACCGCTGGCCGGACAGCTGGCCCAGGCCATCTGCCGACGCGAGCTGAAGCCGCGCTTCGCCCACCACGGCCCGTTCTTCGGCGAGCAACAGCTACCGCTGGACGAAGGCCTGGCCATCTACTTCCCCGGGCCGAACTCCTTCACCGGCGAAGACGTGCTGGAACTGCAGGGCCATGGCGGCCCGGTGGTGCTCGACCTGCTGCTGCGCCGCTGCCTGGAGTTGGGTGCCCGCCTGGCTCGCCCCGGCGAGTTCAGCGAGCGTGCCTTCCTCAACGACAAGCTCGACCTGGCCCAGGCCGAGGCCATCGCCGACCTGATCGAGGCCAGCTCCGAGCAGGCCGCGCGCAATGCCCTGCGTTCGCTGCAGGGCGAGTTCTCCAAGCGGGTGCATGCGCTGACCGAATCCCTGATCCAGCTGCGCATCTACGTCGAGGCCGCCATCGATTTTCCCGAGGAGGAAATCGATTTCCTCGCCGATGGCCATGTGCTGAGCCAGCTCGACGGCGTGCGCGCAAACTTATCCACAGTGCTGCGCGAGGCCGGCCAGGGTGCCCTGCTGCGCGACGGCATGACGGTGGTCATCGCCGGCCGGCCCAATGCCGGCAAGTCCAGCCTGCTCAATGCCCTGGCCGGACGCGAGGCGGCCATCGTCACCGAGATCGCCGGCACTACCCGCGACGTGCTGCGCGAACATATCCACATCGACGGCATGCCGCTGCATGTGGTCGACACCGCCGGCCTACGCGATACCGATGACCAGGTGGAACGCATCGGCGTGGAGCGCGCGCTCAAGGCCATCGGCGAGGCCGACCGGGTGCTGCTGGTGGTGGACTCCACCGCACCGGAGGCGGCCGATCCCTTCGCCCTGTGGCCGGAATTCCTCGAACAGCGCCCCGATCCGACGCGGGTCACCCTGATCCGCAACAAGGCCGATCTGTCCGGCGAGAGCGTGGCGCTGCAGACCTGCGCCGACGGCCACGTCACCCTCAGTCTGTCGGCCAAGTCGGCGGATGGCCTGGAGCTGCTGCGCGAGCACCTGAAGGCCTGCATGGGTTATCAACAGACCGCCGAGAGCGGTTTCAGTGCGCGGCGTCGGCATCTGGAAGCACTGCACCAGGCCGAGCAGCACCTCGAGCACGGCCGCAACCAGCTGACCCTGATGGGCGCCGGCGAACTGCTCGCCGAGGACCTGCGCCTGGCCCAGCAGGCCCTGGGCGAGATCACCGGTGCCTTCAGCTCGGACGATCTGCTGGGGCGCATCTTCTCCAGCTTCTGCATCGGTAAATAGCAAGGCGCCGCTGCCCTTCGTAGGAGCGGATTCATCCGCGGAAAGGGCGTCAAGCTTGCGAATAAAGGCCAGGGGCTCCCTTGGCTCCTGCCACTGCGCGCCTCGCGTTCATCCCTTGAACCTCGATACCTCGATCTCCCCCGGATTTCGTCCGGGCTACGCGCGCTCGTCTGCAACCTGGGGAGCTGTTTTCGACTTACTCAGAGCCCAATTAAACCCTGTGGAAAACCGCCCCTAAGCCCTGCCCATAACCGGCTGACAAAGCTGGGCGTAAATCCCCCTGTGTATAACCTGCCATTTCATCCACAGCGGATGACCAGCTTTCCCAGTGGAACCCTGCAGGAACGGCACAGCCTTATCATTGGCTGTACCGCAGCAATGGCAAGGGCTACAGCCTGTTATCCACAGAAAGGGCGTGCGCTATACATAAACATAAAGAACAAGCTTTATAAAAAATCTCTCTTTCTTTTCTTTATAAGCTCACAGCGCTCAAAGCCGAGCGGGACCGGTGAGAGGCGATAGGCATCTGTACCCAACCGGCTGCAATCGGACTGGCTATTTTTTGTGCAGAAGGCTTCATTCAAGAGGCCGATGTCCCTATACTTGCCGCCTTTCTAAAAGACCCCCTTTCTCAACAGGCACGAGGTGCGTGGTGGATTTCCCTTCCCGTTTTGACGTGATCGTGATCGGCGGCGGTCATGCCGGTACCGAGGCAGCCCTGGCTGCCGCACGCATGGGCGTGAAGACCCTGCTGCTCACCCACAATGTCGAGACCCTTGGCCAGATGAGCTGCAACCCGGCCATCGGCGGGATCGGCAAGAGCCACCTGGTCAAGGAAATCGATGCGCTCGGCGGGGCCATGGCCACCGCTACCGACAAGGGCGGCATCCAATTCCGCGTGCTCAACAGCCGCAAGGGCCCGGCGGTACGCGCCACCCGCGCCCAGGCCGACCGCGTGCTGTACAAGGCGGCGGTGCGCGAGATTCTGGAGAACCAGGCCAACCTGTGGATTTTTCAACAGGCGGCCGACGACCTGATTGTGGAAAACGCCCAGGTCAAAGGCGTGGTCACCCAGATGGGGCTCAGGTTCCACGCGGATTCCGTGGTGTTGACCACAGGCACCTTCCTCGGCGGACTTATCCACATCGGTCTGCAGAACTACTCCGGCGGCCGCGCCGGCGATCCGCCTTCCATCGCCTTGGCCCAGCGTCTGCGCGAGCTGCCGCTGCGCGTCGGTCGGCTGAAGACCGGCACCCCGCCGCGCATCGACGGCAGATCAGTAGATTTTTCGCTGATGACCGAGCAACCGGGCGACACCCCGACGCCGCTGATGTCCTTCCTCGGTAAGCGCGAACATCAACCGAAGCAGATCAGTTGCTGGATCACCCACACCAACGCGCGTACCCACGAGATCATCGCCGCCAACCTCGACCGTTCGCCGATGTACTCGGGCGTGATCGAAGGCGTGGGTCCGCGTTACTGCCCGTCGATCGAGGACAAGATCCACCGGTTCGCCGACAAGGACAGCCACCAGGTGTTTATCGAGCCCGAGGGCCTGACCACCCACGAGCTGTATCCCAACGGCATCTCCACCTCGCTGCCGTTCGACGTGCAACTGCAGATCGTGCGCAGCATCCGCGGCATGGAGAACGCCCATATCGTGCGCCCCGGCTACGCCATCGAATACGACTACTTCGACCCGCGCGATCTGAAGTACAGCCTGGAGACCAAGGTCATCGGCGGCCTGTTCTTCGCCGGCCAGATCAACGGCACCACCGGCTACGAAGAAGCCGGTGCCCAGGGCCTGCTGGCCGGCTGCAACGCCGCGCTGCGCGCCCTGGGCAAGGACGCCTGGTGCCCGCGTCGCGACGAGGCCTATATCGGCGTGCTGGTCGACGACCTGATCACCCTCGGCACCCAGGAGCCGTACCGCATGTTCACCTCGCGCGCCGAATACCGGCTGATCCTGCGCGAGGACAACGCCGACCTGCGCCTGACCGAGAAGGGCCGCGAGCTGGGCCTGGTGGACGACGAACGCTGGGCCGCCTTCGAGGCCAAGCGCGAAGGCATCGCCCAGGAAGAGCAGCGCCTGAAGAGCACCTGGGTGCGCCCGGGCACGCCGCAGGGCGATGCCATCGCCGCGCGCTTCGGCACACCGCTGACCCACGAATACAACCTGCTCAACCTGCTGGCGCGTCCCGAGATCGACTACGCCACCCTGGCCGAGGTGACCGAGTCCCCGGCTGTGGATAACCAGGTGGCCGAGCAGGTCGAGATTAAGACCAAGTACGCCGGCTATATCGATCGCCAGCAGGACGAGATCGCCAAGCTTCGCGCCAGCGAGGACACCAAGCTGCCGCAGGACCTGGACTACGCCGCCATCTCCGGGCTGTCCAAGGAAATCCAGTTCAAGCTGGGCAACACCCGTCCGGCGACCCTCGGCCAGGCCTCGCGCATTCCTGGGGTCACCCCGGCGGCGATCTCCCTGCTGCTGATTCATCTGAAAAAGCGCAGCGCCGGGCAGAAGCTGGAGCACAGCGCCTGATGTCGGTCACTCAGCATCACGCCGAAGAACTGCTGCAGGGCGCCCGCGAACTGGGCATCGAGCTCAGCGCCCGCCAGCAGGAACAGCTGCTCGCCTACCTGGGCCTGCTGATCAAGTGGAACAAGGCCTACAACCTCACCGCCGTGCGCGACCCCGACGAGATGGTGTCGCGCCACCTGCTCGACAGCCTGTCGGTAGTGCCCTTCGTCGCCGAGCTCGGCGACAACTGGCTGGACGTCGGCAGCGGCGGCGGCATGCCCGGCATTCCCTTGGCGATCCTGTTCCCCGAGCGGCGTTTCACCCTGCTCGACTCCAACGGCAAGAAGACCCGCTTCCTGATCCAGGTGAAGCTGGAGCTGAAACTCGCCAACCTCGAAGTTGTCCACAGCCGGGTCGAGGCGTTTCAGCCCGAGCGGCCGTTCGACGGCATCAGCTCGCGAGCCTTCAGCAGCCTGGAAGACTTCAGCACCTGGACCCGCCACCTCGGCAGCGCCGACACCCACTGGCTGGCGATGAAGGGCGTGCACCCGGACGACGAGCTGCAGGCGCTGCCGGCGGACTTCCGTCTCAGTGCCACCCACGTGCTGCGGGTTCCCGGTTGCCAAGGCCAGCGCCATCTGTTGATACTGCGTCGCTCGGTCTAAGGGGAAAGAAGATGGCCAAGGTATTCGCGATCGCCAACCAGAAAGGCGGGGTGGGCAAGACCACGACGTGCATCAACCTGGCCGCCTCGCTGGTGGCGACCAAGCGCCGGGTGCTGCTGATCGATCTCGACCCGCAGGGCAACGCGACCATGGGCAGCGGCGTCGACAAGCACGGCCTGGAGCACTCGATCTACGACGTGCTGATCGGCGAATGCGACCTCGGCCAGGCCATGCAGTTCTCCGAGCACGGCGGCTACCAGCTGCTGCCGGCCAACCGCGACCTCACCGCCGCGGAGGTCGCCCTGCTCGAGATGAAGATGAAGGAGAGCCGCCTGCGTTACGCCCTGGCGCCGATCCGCGAGAACTACGACTACGTCCTCATCGACTGCCCGCCTTCGCTGTCGATGCTGACCATCAACGCCCTGGTCGCCGCCGACGGCGTGATCATTCCCATGCAGTGCGAGTACTACGCGCTCGAGGGCCTCTCGGATCTGGTCAACAGCATCCAGCGCATCGCCCAGCTGCTCAATCCCAAGCTGCAGATCGAAGGCCTGCTGCGCACCATGTACGACCCGCGCATCAGCCTGACCAACGACGTCAGCGCCCAGCTCAAGGAACACTTCGGCGACAAGCTGTACGACGCGGTGATCCCGCGCAACGTGCGCCTGGCCGAGGCGCCGAGCTTCGGCATGCCGGCGCTGGTTTACGACAAACAATCCCGTGGCGCCATCGCCTACCTGGCGCTGGCCGGCGAACTGGTGCGCCGTCAGCGCTCCGCCGCGAAAACCGCTACCGCTTAAGGAACCCCCGCATGGCTGCGAAGAAACGAGGTCTGGGACGAGGCCTGGACGCCCTGCTCGGCGGCACCAGTGTCGCCGCCCTGCAGGAAGAGGCCGCCCAGGTCGACAATCGCGAACTGCAGTACGTGCCGCTGGAGCTGATCCAGCGCGGCAAGTACCAGCCGCGCCGCGACATGGACCAGACCGCCCTGGAAGAGCTGGCCGCCTCGATCCGCGCCCAGGGCGTGATGCAACCCATAGTCCTACGCCCCATCGGCGGCGGTCGCTTCGAGATCGTCGCCGGTGAACGGCGCTGGCGGGCCAGCCAGCTGGCCGGTCAGGACAAGATCCCGGCCATGGTCCGCGAACTGCCGGACGAAGCCGCCATCGCCATGGCGCTGATCGAGAACATCCAGCGCGAAGACCTCAACCCGATCGAGGAAGCCGTGGCCCTGCAGCGCCTGCAGCAGGAGTTCGAGCTGACCCAGCAGCAGGTCGCCGATGCCGTCGGCAAGTCGCGCGTCACCATCACCAACCTGCTGCGCCTGATCGCCCTGCCGGAGGAGATCAAGACCCTGCTGTCGCACGGCGACCTGGAGATGGGCCATGCCCGCGCGTTGCTCGGTTTACCCCTGGAACAGCAGGTGGAAGCGGCGCGACACGTTGTCGCACGCGGCCTCACCGTTCGTCAGACCGAAGCCCTGGTGCGCCAGTGGCTGACAGCCAAGCCGGCACCGACCAAGGCCAAGGCCGATCCGGACATCAGTCGCCTCGAACAGCGCCTGGCGGAGCGTCTAGGCTCGCCTGTGCAGATAAAACACGGCAGCAAGGGCAAGGGTCAGCTGGTGATCCGCTACAACTCCCTCGACGAATTGCAGGGCGTGCTCGCCCATATCCGCTGAAACAATTGGCCACATCTGGCCATGTAGCGCACGGTCGGAAATCACTACCCGGCAGTTGAATGGGGGGGATAGGCCCCCTATACTCTGCGCGCAATTTTGTTGGCACTTTTTATGCCAATTCATTGAGTTAAAGCGGTCGAGAGTCGAGGAACCCAGTTGATGGAACGCCGTATGCCGAAGCGCCGGCCCTTCCATCGTTTACCGGTGTTCCCGGTTCTGCTGGCACAGTTGATCGTGCTGCTGTTGGCCGCATTGGTGGCGTGGCAATCGCTGGGGAGCGTTGCCGGTTATTCGGCGTTGTTGGGCGGCATGATCGCCTGGTTGCCGAATCTGTATTTCGCCCACAAGGCGTTCCGCTTCAGCGGCGCGCGGGCGGCTAGAGAGATCGTCCGTTCGTTCTATGCGGGCGAAGCGGGAAAACTGATTCTGACTTTCGTGCTGTTCGCACTGACGTTTGCGGGCGTGAAACCCCTGGAGGCACCGGTTCTGTTCGGTGTCTACCTGCTGACCCTGCTGGTCAGCTGGTTCGCCCCGTTGCTGATAACAAAATTTTCACGACCTTAAAGCGTTCGAGGCAAATAATGGCAGCAGATACCGCTTCGGGTTACATCCAGCACCACCTGACGAACCTGACCTTCGGTCAGCATCCGGTGAATGGCTGGAGTTTCGCCCGCACCGCAAAGGAAGCCCAGGAAATGGGTTTCTGGGCCTTCCACGTCGATACCCTGGCGGTGTCGGTGGTGCTCGGCCTGATCTTCATTCTTCTGTTCCGCCTGGCGGCGAGGAAAGCGACGTCCGGGCAACCGGGCGGCCTGCAGAACTTCGTCGAAGTGCTGGTGGAGTTCGTCGACGGCAGCGTCAAGGACACCTTCCACGGGCGTAACCCGCTGATCGCCCCGCTGGCCCTGACCATCTTCGTCTGGGTCTTCTTGATGAACTTCATGGACCTGATCCCGGTCGACTGGCTGCCGATGCTGGCCGCCACCATCGCCGGCGACCCGCACCTGTACTTCCGCGTGGTACCGACCACCGACCCGAACGCCACTCTGGGCCTGGCCCTGTCGGTGTTCGCCCTGATCCTGTTCTACAGCGTCAAGGTCAAGGGCATCGGCGGTTTCCTCGGCGAGCTGACCATGCACCCGTTCAGCTCGAACAACATCGCCATGAAGATCCTGCTGATCCCGGTGAACTTCCTGCTCGAGTTCGTCACCCTGATCGCCAAGCCGGTGTCCCTGGCCCTGCGTCTGTTCGGCAACCTGTATGCCGGCGAACTGATCTTCATCCTGATCGCCATCATGTACAGCGGCGGCCTGCTGCTCGGCGGTCTGGGCGGTGTGCTGCAGCTGGCCTGGGCCATCTTCCACATCCTGATCATCGTGCTGCAAGCGTTCATCTTCATGATGCTGACCATCGTCTACCTGTCGATGGCGCACGAAGATAACCACTAAGCCGTAACAAGTTCCGCGGCGTTGCCCCAGGCGGCGCCTGCCAGGACAAACCCCGCGGCCACGGCCTCGGGGCAGCTGTAAACAAACGATTTCGCTTTACCGCTTCAACAAAAACCTTAACCAATACGACTGTAAGTCGGGAGGAAAAATGGAAACTGTAGTTGGTTTGACCGCTATCGCCGTTGCACTGCTGATCGGCCTGGGTGCCCTGGGTACCGCCATCGGTTTCGGTCTGCTGGGTGGCAAGTTCCTGGAAGGCGCTGCGCGTCAGCCGGAAATGGTTCCGATGCTGCAAGTGAAAATGTTCATCGTCGCCGGTCTGCTCGACGCCGTGACCATGATCGGTGTTGGTATCGCACTGTTCTTCACCTTCGCGAACCCCTTCGTTGGTCAAATCGCAGGCTGATTCACTCGCTTCCGAGTGAATTGGTGTGACGGACAACGAACGAGCGAGGTGTTGGCGTGAACATTAATGCAACCCTGATTGGCCAGTCCGTTGCCTTCTTCATCTTCGTGCTGTTCTGCATGAAGTTCGTATGGCCTCCGGTCATTACGGCTCTGCAGGAACGCCAGAAGAAGATCGCAGACGGCTTGGACGCTGCCAACCGCGCGGCTCGTGATCTGGAGCTGGCCCACGAGAAAGTGGCCCAGCAACTGCGCGACGCCAAAGGTCAGGCTGCCGAAATCATCGAGCAGGCCAAGAAGCGCGCGGCGCAGATCGTCGACGAAGCCCGTGATCAGGCCCGTGGCGAAGCTGACCGTGTGAAGGCTCAGGCTCAGGCCGAGATCGAACAGGAAATCAACGGCATCAAAGACGCCCTGCGCGCCCAAGTGGGCAGTCTGGCGGTCAGCGGTGCGGAGAAGATCCTGGGCGCATCCATCGACCAAAGCGCGCATGCGGAGCTGGTTAACAAACTGGCAGCCGAAATTTAAGCGAGGGCGCGATCATGGCAGAACTGACCACGCTGGCCCGACCTTACGCTAAGGCTGCCTTCGAGCACGCCCAGGCCCACCAGCAACTGGCCAATTGGTCAGCCATGCTCGGCCTGGCTGCAGCGGTGTCGCTCGACGACACCATGCAGCGCGTGCTCAAGGCCCCGCGTCTGACGAGTACAGAAAAGGCCACCGCCTTCATCGAGGTGTGTGGCGACAAGTTCGACGCCCAGGCACAGAACTTCATCCATGTCGTCGCCGAGAACGACCGTCTGGCCCTGTTGCCGGACATCTTCGCCCAGTTCGAGCTGTACAAGGCCGAACAGGAGAAGTCGATCGACGTGGATGTCACCAGTGCCTTCGCATTGAGCGATGAACAGCAAGACAAACTCGCCAAGGTTCTCAGTGCACGGCTCGGCCGAGAAGTGCGTCTGCACGCCGCGGAAGATGCCACCTTGATCGGTGGTGTACTGATCCGCGCCGGCGACCTGGTTATCGATGGCTCAGTTCGCGGCAAACTCGCGAAGCTGGCCGAAGCATTGAAATCTTGAGTTTGAAGGGGCAGCAGAGCTATGCAGCAACTCAATCCTTCCGAAATTAGTGAAATCATCAAGGGGCGCATCGAGAAACTCGACGTCGCCTCCCAAGCCCGCAACGAAGGCACCATCGTTTCCGTCTCCGACGGCATCGTGCGCATTCACGGTCTCGCCGACGTCATGTACGGCGAAATGATCGAGTTCCCGGGCGGCGTCTACGGTATGGCGCTGAACCTGGAGCAAGACTCCGTCGGCGCCGTCGTGCTGGGTGCTTACACCAGCCTGGCCGAAGGCATGAGCGCCAAGTGCACCGGCCGCATCCTGGAAGTCCCGGTTGGTCCGGAACTGCTGGGCCGCGTGGTCGATGCCCTGGGCAACCCGATCGACGGCAAAGGCCCGATCAACGCTCAAGCCACCGACGCCGTCGAGAAAGTCGCTCCGGGCGTGATCTGGCGTAAGTCGGTCGACCAGCCGGTGCAGACCGGTTACAAGTCGGTCGATGCCATGATCCCGGTCGGCCGTGGCCAGCGCGAGCTGATCATCGGCGACCGTCAGATCGGCAAGACCGCCCTGGCCGTCGACGCCATCATCAACCAGAAGAACAGCGGCATCCGCTGCGTCTACGTGGCCATCGGTCAGAAGCAATCGACCATCGCCAACGTGGTGCGCAAGCTGGAAGAAGCCGGCGCCCTGGCCAACACCATCGTGGTGGCGGCTTCGGCTTCGGAATCGGCGGCCCTGCAGTTCCTCGCGCCGTACGCCGGCTGCACCATGGGCGAATACTTCCGCGACCGCGGTGAAGACGCCCTGATCGTGTACGACGACCTGTCCAAGCAGGCCGTGGCCTACCGTCAGATCTCCCTGCTGCTGCGCCGTCCGCCGGGCCGCGAAGCCTACCCGGGCGACGTGTTCTATCTCCACAGCCGTCTGCTGGAGCGCGCTTCCCGCGTTTCCGAAGAGTACGTCGAGAAGTTCACCAATGGCGCCGTGACTGGCAAGACCGGTTCGCTGACCGCTCTGCCGATCATCGAAACCCAGGCTGGCGACGTTTCCGCGTTCGTTCCGACCAACGTGATCTCCATCACCGACGGTCAGATCTTCCTGGAATCGGCCATGTTCAACTCGGGTATCCGTCCGGCGGTCAACGCCGGTATCTCGGTATCCCGTGTGGGTGGCGCCGCGCAGACCAAGATCATCAAGAAGCTCTCCGGTGGTATCCGTACCGCCCTGGCTCAGTACCGTGAACTGGCGGCCTTCGCCCAGTTCGCCTCTGACCTGGACGAAGCCACCCGCAAGCAGCTCGAGCACGGTCAGCGTGTCACCGAACTGATGAAGCAGAAGCAGTACGCGCCCATGTCGATCGCCGACATGTCCGTATCGCTGTACGCTGCCGAGCGCGGCTTCCTGACCGACGTGGAAGTGAACAAAGTTGGCGCCTTCGAAGCGGCCCTGCTGGGCTACTTCAATCGTGAGCTGGCCGATCTTATGGCCAAGATCAACGTGAAAGGTGACTTCAACGACGAAATCGACGCCGGCATCAAGGCTGGTATCGAGAAGTTCAAGGCCACCCAAACCTGGTAAGCCGCAGCGGGCGTCGCGAGACGCCCGCCTGCTAACCCGATAGGTGTCAAATGGCAGGCGCAAAAGAGATTCGCAGCAAGATTGCGAGCATCAAAAGCACGCAGAAGATCACCAGCGCCATGGAAAAGGTGGCGGTCAGCAAGATGCGCAAGGCACAACAGCGCATGGCAGCTAGCCGTCCCTACGCGGAGCGTATCCGCCAGGTGATTGGTCATCTGGCCAACGCCAACCCGGAGTACCGCCATCCCTTCATGGTCGAGCGCGAAGTAAAACGTGCCGGTTATGTGGTGGTGAGCAGTGACCGCGGTCTGTGCGGTGGTCTGAACACCAACCTGTTCAAGGCCCTGGTCAGGGACATGGCGAAAGATCGCGAGCAAGGCGTGGAGATCGATCTCTGCGTGATTGGCTCCAAGGGCGCGGCATTCTTCCGCAACTTTGGTGGCAATGTGGTTGCTGCGATCAGCCACCTCGGCGAGGAGCCTTCGATCAACGACCTGATCGGTAGCGTCAAGGTCATGCTCGATGCCTACCTCGAAGGGCGTATCGACCGTCTGTCCGTGGTCTCGAACAAGTTCATCAACACCATGACGCAGAAGCCGACGGTGGAACAGTTGATTCCGCTGGTGGCCGATCCGGATCAAGAGCTCAAGCATCACTGGGACTATCTGTACGAGCCCGATGCCAAGGAGCTGCTCGACGGTCTGATGGTTCGCTACGTCGAATCGCAGGTGTACCAGGCGGTGGTCGAGAACAACGCGGCCGAGCAGGCTGCGCGGATGATCGCGATGAAGAACGCCACCGACAACGCCGGTGAACTGATCAGCGATTTGCAGCTGATCTACAACAAGGCGCGTCAGGCAGCGATCACCCAAGAGATTTCGGAAATCGTCGGCGGCGCTGCCGCGGTTTAAGAACGGTTCAAATATTCAGAGGAACCAAAGATGAGTAGCGGACGTATCGTTCAAATCATCGGCGCCGTTATCGACGTGGAATTCCCGCGTGATCAGGTGCCAGCCGTATACGAGGCGCTGAAAGTAGTCGGCGCCGAAACCACCCTGGAAGTTCAGCAGCAGCTGGGCGACGGCGTGGTGCGTTCCATTGCGATGGGTTCGACCGAAGGCCTCAAGCGTGGCCTGGACGTCACCCGCACCCACAAGGCCATCTCGGTACCGGTCGGTAAAGCGACCCTGGGCCGGATCATGGACGTGCTGGGCAACCCGATCGACGAAGCCGGCCCGATTGGCGAAGAAGAGCAGTGGGAAATCCACCGCGCTGCGCCGAGCTATGCCGAGCAAGCCGGCGGCAACGAGCTGCTGGAAACCGGCATCAAGGTGATCGACCTGGTCTGCCCGTTCGCCAAGGGCGGTAAGGTCGGTCTGTTCGGTGGCGCCGGCGTCGGCAAGACCGTGAACATGATGGAACTGATCCGTAACATCGCCATCGAGCACAGCGGTTATTCCGTGTTCGCCGGTGTGGGCGAGCGTACCCGTGAGGGTAACGACTTCTACCACGAGATGAAGGACTCCAACGTTCTCGACAAGGTAGCCCTGGTCTACGGTCAGATGAACGAGCCGCCAGGCAACCGTCTGCGCGTGGCGCTGACCGGCCTGACCATGGCCGAGAAGTTCCGTGACGAAGGTCGCGACGTACTGCTGTTCGTCGACAACATCTACCGTTACACCCTGGCCGGTACCGAAGTATCCGCACTGCTCGGCCGTATGCCGTCGGCAGTAGGTTACCAGCCGACCCTGGCCGAAGAGATGGGCGTTCTGCAGGAGCGCATCACC
Source organism: Pseudomonas sp. EGD-AK9 (assembly GCF_000465935.2). Lineage (NCBI taxonomy): Bacteria > Pseudomonadati > Pseudomonadota > Gammaproteobacteria > Pseudomonadales > Pseudomonadaceae > Pseudomonas > Pseudomonas sp. EGD-AK9. Next base: position 15,764 of record NZ_AVOF01000074.1, on the reverse strand, counting down.
TCCACCAAGAAAGGCTCGATCACCTCGATCCAGGCCGTCTACGTACCTGCGGACGACCTGACCGACCCGAGCCCGGCGACCACCTTCGCCCACTTGGACGCCACCGTCGTACTGTCCCGTGACATCGCTTCCCTGGGTATCTACCCGGCCGTTGACCCGCTGGACTCCACCAGCCGTCAGCTGGACCCGAACGTCATCGGCAACGAACACTACGAGACCGCTCGTGGCGTTCAGTACGTGCTGCAGCGTTACAAGGAACTGAAGGACATCATCGCCATCCTCGGTATGGACGAGCTGTCCGAGTCGGACAAGCAGCTGGTATCGCGCGCTCGTAAGATCCAGCGTTTCCTGTCCCAGCCGTTCTTCGTGGCCGAAGTCTTCACCGGTTCGCCGGGCAAGTACGTGTCCCTCAAGGACACCATCGCCGGCTTCAGCGGCATTCTCAAGGGCGACTACGACCACCTGCCGGAACAAGCGTTCTACATGGTTGGCGGCATCGAAGAAGCCATCGAGAAGGCGAAGAAACTGTAATCACCCTATGCGCCCGGCGACGGGCGCATCAGGTTGTGGATAAACTTGTCCACAGCCTGTCACGTGAGGCAAGCGTATGGCTATGACAGTCCATTGCGATATCGTCAGCGCGGAAGCGGAGATCTTCTCCGGCCTGGTCGAGATGGTGATTGCGCACGGCAACCTGGGTGATCTGGGTATCGCTCCGGGCCACGCGCCGCTGATCACCGACCTCAAGCCGGGTCCGATCCGCCTGATCAAGCAGGGCGGCGAAGCCGAGGTGTACTACATCTCCGGTGGCTTCCTCGAAGTGCAGCCGAACATGGTCAAGGTTCTCGCCGACACCGTGCAGCGTGCTGCCGATATCGACGAGGCCGCCGCCCAGGAGGCCCTCAAGGCCGCCGAGAAGGCCCTGCACCAGCAGGGCGCGGAATTCGACTACGGTTCCGCCGCTTCTCACCTGGCGGAGGTCGCGGCCCAGCTGCGTACCGTCCAGCAGCTGCGCAAGAAGTTCGGCGGCTAACGTCGGCGGCTTCAACCGCGTTGGGAGAAAGGGTAGCCTTGGCTACCCTTTTTCTTTGTCCGCCGTTTTTACCTTTGTCAGTCAGTAGCCCGGATGCAATCCGGGACGATCACCCCCGGACCTGATCCGGGCTACAGATAGGATCTGCTTCCATGTCGCTCGATATCGTTATCCTCGCCGCCGGTCAGGGCACGCGCATGCGTTCCGCCCTGCCCAAGGTCCTGCACCCGGTCGCCGGCCAGTCCATGCTCGGCCACGTGATCGCCACCGCCCGTCAGCTGCAGCCGCAAGGCATCCACGTGGTGATCGGCCATGGCGCCGAGCGGGTACGCGAGCGTCTGGCTGCCGACGACCTCAACTTCGTCCTGCAGGCCGAGCAGCTCGGCACCGGCCATGCCGTGGCCCAGGCGCTGCCGGCCTTGAGTGCCGAGCGCGTGCTGATCCTCTACGGCGACGTGCCGCTGATCGAAGCCGAGACCCTGCAGCGCCTGCTGGCCAAGGTAGCCGACGAGCAACTGGCCCTGCTCACCGTCGACCTGGTCGACCCCACCGGCTATGGCCGTATCGTCCGCGACGCCGCTGGCGTGGTGCAGGCCATAGTCGAGCACAAGGACGCCACCCCCGAGCAGCGGCAGATCTGCGAGGGCAATACCGGCATCCTCGCCGTGCCCGGCAAGCGCCTGGGCGACTGGCTCGGCCGCCTGTCCAACAGCAACGCCCAGGGCGAGTACTACCTCACCGACGTGATCGCCATGGCCGTGGCCGACGGCCTGCTGGTGGCCACCGAGCAGCCTCAGGACGCCATGGAAGTGCAGGGCGCCAACGACCGCATCCAGCTCGCCGAGCTGGAGCGCCACTACCAGCAGCGCGCGGCGCGGCGCTTGATGGCCCAGGGCGTGACCCTGCGCGACCCGGCGCGTTTCGACCTGCGTGGCGAGGTGACGGTGGGCCGCGACGTGCTGATCGACGTCAACGTGATTCTCGAAGGCCAGGTGCTGATCGAGGATGACGTACAGATCGGCCCGAACTGCGTGATCAAGGACTCGACCCTGCGCAAGGGCGCCATCGTCAAGGCCAACAGCCACCTGGAAGGCGCCGAGCTGGGCGAGGGCGCCGACTGCGGTCCGTTCGCCCGCCTGCGCCCTGGCGCCAGACTGGGGGCCAAGGCCCATGTCGGCAACTTCGTCGAGCTGAAGAACGCGGTGCTCGGCGAGGGCGCCAAGGCCGGCCACCTGAGCTACCTGGGCGACGCCGAGATCGGCGCGCGGACCAATATCGGCGCCGGCACCATCACCTGCAACTACGACGGCGCCAACAAGTTCCGCACGGTGATGGGCGAGGACGTGTTTATCGGCTCCAACAGCGCGCTGGTAGCGCCGGTTACCCTCGGCGACCGCGCCACCACCGGTGCCGGCTCGACCATCACCGCCGACGTGCCGGCCGACACCCTGGCCGTCGGCCGCGCCAAGCAGCGCAATATCGAAGGCTGGAAGCGGCCGACCAAGAAGACCTGACGGAGCCGGCAAGGATGCCACCAGGCAAACGCTGGATACTGCCCGGGCTGCTGCTGCTCTGGGCCTTGCTGCCGGAATGGCCGCGGATTCCGGTGGACGGCGCCAGCGCCCGGGACTGGAATCCGCAGACCTTCTGGTTCGAGCCCTGGGGACGCTCCGGCGTGCACAAGGGCATCGACATCTTCGCCAGGCTCGGCACGCCGGTGCGCTCCAGCAGCTACGGCCTGGTGCTGTTTCGCGGCGAGATCGAGCAGGGCGGCAAGGTGGTCGTCGCCCTGGGGCCGAAGTGGCGCATTCATTACTACGCCCACCTGCACAGCGTCGAGGTCTTTCCGGGCCAGCCGCTGCTGACCGGCAGCGTGCTGGGCTCGGTCGGCGACAGTGGCAACGCCCGCGGCAAACCGGCGCATCTGCACTACTCGATCGTCAGCCTGCTGCCGCTGCCCTGGCGCGCGGACGACTCGACCCAGGGCTGGAAGAAGATGTTCTACCTCGACCCCAACGCGATCCTGCCGGCTCGTTGAGCGAGCGCGCCGGGCAGCGCGCTGCCTCGTTCGGCGCCCCGGCGGACAAGTCCGCGACCTGCGCGCCCTACGTCGATTCGTGCTTGACTGGAAAGCTTCGTTAGGTTTTGATTCGCGCCATTATCTTTCGAATCGAAACTTAAGCATGTCGAAGCGCAATACGCCGCAACGTCGCCACACCATTCTCGCCTTGCTCGCCGAGCAGGGCGAGGTGAGCGTGGACGCCCTGGCGCAGCACTTCGCCACCAGCGAAGTGACCATCCGCAAGGACCTCGCTGCGCTGGAGAAGAACGGCCTGCTGCTGCGCCGCTACGGCGGCGCGGTGCCGGTGCCGCAGGAGCTGATCGGCGAGCCGACGCAACCGCTTTCCCCGCACAAGCAGGCCATCGCCCGTGCTGGCGTGGCGCGCATCCGCGAGCATGCGCGGATCATCATCGACAGCGGTACCACCACCGCGGCGATGATTCCCCTGCTCGGCCACCGGCCCGGCCTGGTGGTGATGACCAACTCGCTGAACGTGGCCAACGCCCTGCGCGAACTGGAGCATGAGCCGGTGCTGCTGATGACCGGCGGCACCTGGGACCCGCACTCGGAGTCTTTCCAGGGCCAGGTGGCCGAGCAGGTGCTGCGTTCCTACGATTTCGACCAGTTGTTTATCGGTGCCGACGGCATCGACCTGGAGCGCGGCACCACCACCTTCAACGAGCTGCTCGGCCTGTCGCGGGTGATGGCCGAGGTGGCCCGCGAGGTCATCGTCATGGTCGAGAGCGACAAGATCGGCCGGCGTATCCCCAATCTCGAGCTGCCCTGGGGCAGCGTGCATACCCTGATCACCGATTCGCGCCTGGATGCCCAGGCGGCCGAACAAATACGCGCGCGCGGCATCCAGCTGATTCTCGCGCCGCTGGAAACTTGAGGAGACAAGCATGTGTGGAATCGTCGGCGCCATCGCGGAGCGCAATATCACCCCTGTTCTGGTGGAAGGCCTCAAGCGCCTGGAATACCGCGGCTATGACAGCGCCGGGGTGGCGCTGCTGACCGAGCAGGGCGCACTGGATCGCCGCCGCCGCGTGGGCAAGGTCAGCGAACTGCAGGCCGCCCTGCAGGCCGAGCCGCTGGCCGGGCGTCTGGGCATCGCCCACACCCGCTGGGCCACCCACGGCGCGCCGAGCGAGCGCAACGCCCACCCGCACTTCTCCGGGCACGAACTGGCCGTGGTGCACAACGGCATCATCGAGAACCACGAAGAGCTGCGCGAGCGCCTCACGGGCCTGGGCTATGTGTTCAGCTCCGATACCGACACCGAAACCATCGTCCACCTGCTCGAGCACAAGCTGCAGCAACTCGGCGACCTCACCGCCGCGCTCAAGGCCGCCATCCCCGAGCTGCACGGCGCCTACGGCCTGGCGGTGATCAGTGCCAAGCAGCCGGACCGTCTGCTCGCCGCCCGCAGCGGCAGCCCGCTGGTGATCGGCCTGGGCCACGGCGAGAACTTCCTCGCCTCCGATCAACTGGCGCTGCGTCAGGTCACCGACCGCTTTATCTACCTGGAAGAGGGCGACATCGCCGAGATTCGCCGCGACAGCGTGCAGCTGTGGGACGCCGCCGGTCAGCCGGTGCAGCGCGAGGCGGTGCAGTACCATGAGGGCGCCGAGGCCGCCGACAAGGGCGAATACCGCCACTTCATGCTCAAGGAAATCCACGAGCAGCCCAAGGTGGTGCAACGCACCCTGGAAGGCCGTCTGGGCAGCGACCACGTGCTGGTGCAGGCCTTCGGCCCGCAGGCCGCCGAGCTGTTCGCCAAGGTGAAGAACGTGCAGATCGTCGCCTGCGGCACCAGCTACCACGCCGGCATGGTCGCCCGTTACTGGCTGGAAGAGCTGGCCGGCATCCCCTGTCAGGTCGAAGTGGCCAGCGAGTTCCGCTACCGCAAGGTGGTGGTGCAGCCGGACACCCTGTTCGTCAGCGTCTCGCAGTCCGGCGAGACCGCCGACACCCTGGCCGCGCTGCGCAACGCCAAGGAGAGGGCGCCGGGCCAGGGCGGCTACCTGGCCAGCCTGGTGATCTGCAACGTCGGCACCAGCTCGCTGGTGCGCGAGTCCGACCTGTGCCTGCTGACCCAGGCCGGCCCGGAAATCGGCGTGGCCTCGACCAAGGCCTTCACCACTCAGCTGGTGGGCCTGATGCTGCTGACCCTGGCCCTCGGTCAGGTGCACGGCAACCTGGACAAGGCGCTGACCGCCGAGCTGGTGGAAGAGCTGCGTCGCCTGCCGACCCGCCTGGGCGAGGCGCTGGCGATGGACAAGACGGTCGAGAAGATCTCCGAGCTGTTCGCCGAGAAGCACCACAGCCTGTTCCTCGGCCGCGGCGCGCAGTACCCGGTGGCCATGGAAGGGGCGCTCAAGCTCAAGGAAATCTCCTATATCCACGCCGAGGCCTACCCGGCCGGCGAGCTCAAGCACGGGCCGCTGGCGCTGGTCGACGCCGACATGCCGGTGGTCACGGTGGCGCCGAACAACGAGCTGCTGGAAAAGCTCAAGTCCAACCTGCAGGAAGTGCGCGCCCGCGGCGGTGAGCTGATCGTCTTCGCCGACCAGCAGGCCGGCATGCGCAACGGCGAGGGCACCCACGTGGTGGCCATGCCGCATATCCACGACCTGCTCGCGCCTATCCTCTATACCGTGCCGCTGCAGCTGCTGTCCTACTACGTCGCCGTGCTCAAGGGCACCGACGTCGACCAGCCGCGCAACCTGGCCAAGAGCGTCACGGTCGAATAAGGCCGCTGGCGAAGAAAAGCCCGTCCATCTGGACGGGCTTTTGCGTTTCTATCACGCCGAAATCTTGCTCAGGTGCAGCTCTTCGGGGCGTAGCGTAAGCACGCGAACGCCTTCGCGGGTGACCGCCACGGTGTGTTCGAATTGCGCCGAGAGCTGGCCTTCGCAGGTCACCACCGTCCAGCCGTCGCGCAGGGTGCGTACATCCGCCGTGCCCTGGTTGAGCATGGGTTCGATGGTGAAGGTCATGCCTTCGCGCAGCGTCAGGCCGGTGCCGGCTTTGCCCCAGTGCAGCACTTCGGGTGGCTCGTGCATTTCCCGGCCAATGCCGTGGCCGCAGTAGTCGCGAACCACCGAATAGCCGTGGGCGCGAGCGTGCCGTTCGATGGCGTGGCCGATATCCCCGAGCCGGGCGCCTGGCCTCACGGCTTCGATGCCCTTGCACATCGCTTCATAGGTAATCCGGGTGAGCTGACGAGCCTGGTCCGACACCTCACCGATCAGGTAGGTCTTGCTCGAATCGGCGATGTAGCCGTTCTTTTCCAGGGTGATATCGAAATTCACCAGATCGCCGCTGCGCAGAATCTCGTCAGCGCTGGGTACGCCATGGCACACCACCTCGTTGCGTGACGTGTTCATGGCGTAGGCGAAACCATACTGTCCCTTGCTCGCCGGGCGCGCCTTGAGTTCACCGACGATGTAGTTATCCACAAGGTCGTTGACCTGCAGGGTGGACATGCCGAGCAGATCCAGGCGATCCAGATAGGCGAACACCGAGGCCAGCAACCTGCCGGATTCCGCCATCAGGGCGATCTGCTGCGGCGTCTTGCTCATGAGGCGTCCGCCATGCGCGGCGGGACCACTACGCCGGCTGCGCGCAGCTCGGCGGCCATCACCTCGTTGAAACTCAGCGTCGGGTTCATCTCGCAGAGCATGCCGATGCGAATCCAGAACCCTGCCTGGGCATTGATGGAACGGCCCGACACGCTGCTCGCCCGGCGAATCTGGTCGTGCAGCTCATCATCGATATTGACGATACCCATGCTGATTTTCCTTTATATGGTTCGTATATGAAACATATATAAACACGGATAGGTTTAGTCCACCAGCGCCAGTAGCAGGGCAAAGGAGGCTCACTCATCTCTTACACTAGTGCCAGGCATGCAGGCAGGCTGGGCCCCTGACTCAGGCAGGAACAGGAGAGCGGATGAAGCGCGCAGATGTGAAACGCAGAACGGCCGAGGGCGTTCTGTTCGATACCCAGATCATGGCCAACCCGGCCAATACCACGGAGTGGATCGTGTTGTTCAAGAAAGACGCGGGCCGCAGCTTCTTTCTGGTGGATGAAGCCGAGCAGGTGGAAGCTTTTGCCAGCCTGGATGAGTTGATGCCGGAACTGCGGGGCCTGGGTATCAAGTGGGTCGAGGTGCAGCTCTGAGCCGTTGCCCACAGTTGCCGGGGATCAACTTGTGGATATCCTCGTGATACCTGGCTAAAGCCCTGATAGATAGGGTCTTTCAGCGACTTGTACAGAAACTGCGCGCCTGCCTGTCCACTATCCACAGAGCACCTGGATAACAGGCTTTCTATCCTGTTGATAAGGCTCTGAAATCCAGAGATAGCAAGGCTTCCAGCGCTTTGTTCGGTTTTTCGCCAAGCTCAATCGGTGCCGGGGCGGTAGAGATGACGATGCGCCGCGTCATACAACGCCGATTCGGCGAAGGCGCCCGGATCTAGCACGCGGCCGACTAGGATCAGCGCAGTGCGGCGAAAGTCCTTGGCGGCGACCTTGGCCTCGATATCGGCCAGGGTGCCCTGTACCCAGTCCTGATCGGGCCAGCTCGCCCTGTGGATAACCGCGATGGGGCAGTCGGCGCCATAGTGCGGCAGCAGCTCGCCGACTATGGCCGGCAGCTGACGCACGCCGAGGTGGATGGCCAGGGTCGCGCGGTGCCTGGCCAGGTCATGCAACTGCTCGCCCTCGGGCATCGGCGAGGTGGTGCCGTAGCGGGTAAGGATCAGGGTCTGCGACACGCCGGGCAGGGTCAGCTCGCTTTCCAGCAGGGCCGCGCAAGCGGCGGTGGCGGTGACGCCGGGGACTATCTCGAAGGGGATGCCGAGGGCGCGCAGCTCGCGAATCTGCTCGCCGATAGCACCGTACAGCGAAGGGTCGCCGGAATGCACGCGGGCCACGTCCTGGCCGCGCTTATGGGCCTGATGCAGCAGGTTGACGATTTCTGCGAGATTCAGCTCGGCGGTATTCACCACCCGTTCGGCGCTATGGCCCTGCAGCACCGCTTCGGGCACCAGCGAGCCGGCGTAGAGGATCACCGGGCACGAACGGATCAGGCGCTGGCCCTTGACGGTGATCAGCTCGGGGTCGCCGGGGCCGGCGCCGATAAAGTAGACGGTCATGCTGCGGGCTCTCTCTCGAAAGTGGCCAGCGCACAGGTGGCGTTGGCCGTGCGGTTTTTCTCGCCGAGCAGACGAGGCGTGGCGCCCAGGCGGGCGGCCAGGGCCAGGGCACAGGGCTCGGCCACCGCGGGGCTGCCGGTGACGGACTGGACCAGGGCGTTGGCGCCGGTGGCCGACTGCTGAGGCGCGAGTTCTTCACTGCTGAAGAACTGCAGCCTCAGCTTCAGCTGCTCGGCCAGTTCCTGCAGTGCCGTTTCCTCGCGCTTGTGGGCGATGCTGGCCAATCCGGCCAGGTTATCCACCGTCAGCTCATGATGGCTTAGGCTGTGGATAAGCAGGGCTAGCAGCTCGTCCAGGCTGCAGCCACGGCGGCAGCCCAGTCCGGCCACGACCTGCGGCGGCGATGCTGAGCGGCATGTGGAAGAGGCGGGCAGCATAGGCGGTATTCGGGCTGAGTGGCGGCGTAGCTCAACATGGCGCCCCCCACCGGTCAACCGCGATTGACCGAGCGCCGCGGCCTGCGTAGCCTTCTCGCGTTCGAGGTTCTTCCCGGCAGTGCCGCCGGGAAGCTAAGAGGGAACAGGGTCGATGCCCTGGCTGCCCCCGCAACTGTAAACGGTTATGCCCTTCGTTAGACCACTGCCAACCGGCGGGAAGGTGAAGGGATGCGCGCCGCGCAAGCCGTGAGCCAGGAGACCTGCCTCGTTTCGTCAGCCAACTGTTCGGACGGGGTGATCCGACGCGGCCAGCACGCTCGCGCCTGCCTGTCTGCCTGTCCCCGTCCGCCGAATTTATCGTCGCCACGGGGCCCGCCATGAAAACCCTCGCCAAACTGCCCGTCACCATCGTCACCGGTTTTCTCGGTGCCGGCAAAACCACCTTGTTGCGCCATCTGCTGGCTCACGCCGAGGGGCGCCGTATCGCGGTGATCGTCAACGAGTTCGGCGAGCTGGGCATCGACGGCGAGATCCTCAAGCAGTGCGCCATCGGCTGCAGCGAGGAAGAGGCCATGGGCCGCGTCTTCGAGCTGGCCAATGGCTGCCTGTGCTGCACGGTGCAGGAAGAGTTCTTCCCGGTGATGCGCGAGCTGGTGGCGCGGCGCGGCGATCTCGACCATATCCTCATCGAGACCAGCGGCCTGGCCCTGCCCAAGCCGTTGGTGCAGGCCTTCAACTGGCCGGAAATCCGCAACGCCTGCACCGTCGATGCGGTGATCACCGTGGTCGACAGCCCGGCGGTGCTCGCCGGCACCTTCGCCGCCTTCCCCGAGCAGGTGGACGCGCAGCGCCAGCTCGATCCCAACCTGGACCACGAGTCGCCGCTGCACGAGCTGTTCGCCGATCAGCTGGCCAGCGCCGACCTGGTGATCCTCAACAAGGCCGACCTGCTCGACGCCGAGGCGCTGGCCGCGGTACGCGCGGAGGTGGCCGAGGAGCTGCCGGCGGCGGTCAAGGTGATCGAGGCGCATGGCGGCGAGTTGCCGCTGGACGTGCTGCTGGGCCTGAACAGCGAAACCGAGCTGCATATCGACAGCCGCCGCACCCATCACGACGATGAAGACGACGACCACGATCACGAAGAATTCGCTTCGTTCCACGTGGAACTACCCGAAGCCGAGGAGGCGCGCCTGCTGGCCGCGCTGAAGGACGCGGTGGGCAAACACGGCATCCTGCGGGTCAAGGGCTTCGCCGCCATCCCTGGCAAACCGATGCGTCTGTTGGTCCAGGGTGTCGGCCAGCGCTTCGACCGCCACTTCGACCGCGCCTGGCAGGCCGACGAGCCGCGCCTGAGCCGCCTGGTGCTGATTGGCCAGCAGCTCGACCGCGCGGCCATCGAAGCCGAGCTGCAAGCGGCGCTGGTTTGATGGTGATCGCCGGCAAGCCGGCTCCTACACATCCCGCAGGAGCCGGTTTGCCGGCGATTTATCGGGACCTCTGATGCACCTTCTACGCACCCAGCCCGGCGCCCAGCTACCGGCCGACAGCATCGCCGACCTCGGCCAGACCCCGGCCGAGCTGGTGATCCTGTGCACCGGCGATTCGCACCTGTCCTTGCTGGCCGAGGCCGCGCGGCAGCTGCCGGACGATTACCCCAGCCTGCGCCTGGCCAGCCCGGCGCAGCTGAGCAACCACGCCTCGGTGGACTACTACGTCGAGCAGGTGCTGCAGCACGCCAAGGTCATCCTGATCTCGGTGCATGGTGGCGTCAGCTACTGGCGCTACGGCGTCGAGCGCCTGGTGGAGCTGGGCGCGCGCGGCGCCAGGGTGATCATGGTGCCGGGCGACGACAAGCCCGACCCTGAGCTGAGTGCGCTCGGCAATGTCGCCGAGGAGGACAGCCAGCGCCTCTGGCAGTACCTGCGCCAGGGCGGGCTGGACAACGCCCGCCAGCTGTTTCGCTGCATCGGCAGCCGCTGGCTGGGGCGCGCCGACAGCTGGCGGGAGCCACAGCCGCTACCGCGTGTCGGCCTCTATCACCCGCAGCACAGTCCGGCCAAGCTGGCCGCCTGGCGTGCGCAGTGGCAATCCGGCGCGCCCGTGGTGGCGCTGCTGTTCTACCGCAACCATGTGCAGTCGGCGAACACCGCCTTCGTCGACACCTTCTGCGCGCACCTGGTCGCTCAGGGCCTTAACCCGCTGCCGATTGCCGTGGCCAGCCTCAAGGAGCCGGCCTGCCTGGAGCAGGTACAGGCCTGGCTGGATGAGACGGATACCGCGCTGATCATCAACACCACCGGCTTCGCCCTGTCCAACCCCGAGGCGCCGCAGGCGCGGGTGTTCCGTCGCGATATCCCGGTGCTGCAGGCCATCTGCGCGCTGGACAACCAGGCGCAGTGGCAGGCCAGCGCCCAGGGCCTGGGCTCGCGCGACCTGGCCATGCACGTGGTGCTGCCGGAGCTGGATGGCCGGCTGATTGGCACCGCCATCAGCTTCAAGGGCCTGGCCTGGCGCAGCGAGCGCAGCCAGAGCGATGTGCTGTGCTACCAGGCGCATGAATCGGGCATGGCCTTCGTCGCCGAGCTGGCACGTAACTGGTGCAAGTTGGCGCTTAAAAGCAACAATCAGAAGCGAATCGCGCTGATCCTGGCCAATTACCCGACCCGTGACGGCCGCATCGGCAACGGCGTCGGCCTGGATACCCCGGCCGCCGCGCTGAATGTCCTCCGCGCGCTGCAACAGCAGGGCTACCCGGTGGATAAGCTGCCGGACAGCGGCACCGCACTTGTCCACAGCCTGCTCGGTGGCGTCACCAACGATCTGGATGGCCTGGATTCGCGCCCCTGTGCGCAGAGTCTGGCACTGGATGACTATCTGCGATTTTTCCACAGCCTGCCTGAGCAAAATCAGCAGGCGGTGCGCGAACGTTGGGGCGAGCCGCAGCAGGATCCGATGTTCCGCAGCGGGCGGCTGATGGTGGCCGGCCTGCGCTTCGGTCTCACCTTCGTCGGCATCCAGCCGGCGCGCGGCTACCAGCTCGACCCGGCGGCGGTATACCACGACCCCGATCTGGTGCCGCCGCACGGTTATATCGCCTTCTACGCCTGGCTGCGCACGGCCTTCGCCGCCGATGCGCTGATCCACGTCGGCAAGCACGGCAACCTGGAATGGCTGCCGGGCAAGAGCGTCGGCCTGTCCGAGGGCTGCTGGCCGCAGGCGCTGCTCGGCCCGCTGCCGAATATCTATCCCTTTATCGTCAACGACCCGGGCGAGGGTGCGCAGGCCAAGCGCCGCACCCAGGCGGTGATCATCGATCACCTGATGCCGCCGCTGACCCGCGCCGAGAGCTACGGCCCGCTGCGCGACCTGGAGCGCCTGGCCGACGAGTATTTCGAGGCCAGCCAGCTCAATCAGCGCCGCGCCGTGGAGCTGCGCGGCGAGATCCTGGCCAAGGTGCGCGAGGCCAGCCTCGACCGCGAGCTGGGTCTGCAGCTCAACGACGATGCCGACAGCTGGTTGCCGCAGCTCGATGCCTACCTGTGCGACCTCAAGGAATCGCAGATCCGCGATGGCCTGCACGTGTTCGGCGAGTCGCCGGCCGGCCAGCTGCGTCGCGATACCCTGCTGGCGCTGCTGCGTATCCCCCGTGGCGATGGCCAGGGCGCCAATGCCAGCCTGCTGCGCGCGCTGGCCCGTGGCCTGGAACTGGGCCTCGATCCACTTGACTGCGATATGGGCCAGCCCTGGGACGGGCTGCGTCCACAGGCGTTGCAGGCTGTGGATAGCAGCCTGTGGCGCACGGTCGGCGACACCCGCGAACGCCTGGAGCTGCTGGCGCTCGCATTGATCGAGCGACGCCTGAATGGTGAGCGCATCGGCGATTTCGGTGCCGAGGTGGCGTTGATCCTCGATGGTCTGGCCGAGCACGTTGCGCCCCTGCTGGATGCCTGTGGCGACGCCGAGATGAGCGGCCTATTGGCGGCTTTGGAAGGGCGTTTCGTACCCGCCGGGCCGAGTGGCGCACCGAGCCGTGGGCGCCTGGACGTGCTGCCCACCGGGCGCAATTTCTTCACCCTCGACGTGCGCCACCTGCCCACGCCGACCGCCTGGCGCCTCGGCGTGCAGGCGGCGGATCGCCTGCTGGAGCGCCATCTACAGGACGAGGGCGACCACCTGCGCCAGCTCGGCCTGTCGGTGTGGGGCACGGCGACCATGCGTACCGGCGGCGACGATATTGCCCAGGCGCTGGCGCTAATGGGTGTGCGCCCGCTGTGGCAGCCGGGCAGCCAGCGCGTCGAGCGCTTCGAGGTATTGGCTCTGGAACAGCTTGGTCGACCCCGGGTGGATGTCACCCTGCGCGTATCGGGCTTCTTCCGCGATGCCTTCAGCAACCTGATCCGCCTGTTCGACGAGGCGGTGCAGGCGGTGATCGAGCTGGACGAGCCGGAGGAGATGAACCCGCTGTCGGCGCGGGTCTGGCGTGAGTCGCTGGCATTGAAGGACAGCGGACTGGATGAAGCCGAAGCGCGGCGCCAGGCCGGCTGGCGGGTGTTCGGCGCCAAGCCGGGGGCCTACGGCGCCGGGGTGCAGAACGCCATCGAGGAGCGCCTGTGGCAGAGCCGCGCGGATCTGGCCGAGGTGTATCTGAACTGGGGCGGCTACGCCTACGGCAGCGGCGCCGAGGGCACGCCGGCGCGGGCGCAGTTCGCCGAACGCCTGGAGCAGCTGCAGGCGGTGCTGCACAACCAGGACAACCGCGAGCACGACATCCTCGATTCCAACGACTACTACCAGTTCCAGGGCGGCATGCTGGCGGCGGTGGAAACCCTGCGCGGGCTCAAGGTGGCCAGCTACCTGGGCGACAACAGCCAGCCGGATACGCCGCGCATCCGCACCTTGAAGGAAGAACTGGGGCGCGTGGTGCGCGCCCGCGCCGCCAATCCCAAGTGGATCGCGGGCATGAAGCGCCACGGCTACAAGGGCGCCTTCGAGCTGGCCGCGACCGTCGACTACCTGTTCGCCTTCGACGCCACCAGCGAGCTGGTCGATGACCACCAGTACGCGCTGCTCACCGATGCCTACCTGCTCGACAAAGACACCCGCGACTTTATCCAGCAGCACAACCCCGGCGCCCTCAACGACATGCTCGAACGCCTGCTGGAAGCCCAGCAGCGCGGCCTGTGGCAGAACCCCGGCGAGTACCGCGAGGCGCTGGAAAACCTGCTGCTCGATAGCGAGGAGTCATGAAGCGAGGCATTCCCCTAGGGTGGGTTAGCCGGCTGTCGCGGTTGCGGCGTAACCCACCATTGGCGCCACACGGTATATCGCCTGGTGGGTTACGCGGCGCGCCGAGTTTTTCTGCAGATATAAGGCCGGCGTTCTGCGCCGCTAACCCACCCTACGGGGGCATGCAGCCCGTAGCCCGGATGCAACCCGGGAAATGCGCGATCAAAGGCCCCGGATTGCATCCGGGCTACGTCCAACTCCACGGATCATGTCCATGACCGAATACCACTTCCCCCTCGCCGCCGTGGTCGGCGCCGATTCGCTGAAGCTGGCGCTATGCCTGGCGGCCATCGACCCGGCCATCGGCGGGGTGCTGATCGAAGGCCCGCGCGGCATGGCCAAGTCCACCCTGGCCCGTGGCCTGGCCGATCTACTGGACGGTGGGCGCTTCGTCACCCTGCCGCTGGGGGCGAGCGAGGAGCGTATCGTCGGCACCCTGGATCTGGATGCGGCGCTGGGTGAGGGCCGCGCGCAGTTTTCCCCCGGCCTGCTGGCCCGTGCCGACGGTGGCGTGCTCTATGTCGATGAGGTCAACCTGCTACCCGATCATCTGGTCGACCTGCTGCTGGATGCCGCCGCCAGCGGGGTCAATCACGTCGAGCGTGACGGCATCTCCCACCGCCATGCCGCGCGCTTCGTGCTGATCGGCACCATGAACGCCGAGGAGGGCGAACTGCGCCCGCAACTGCTTGACCGCTTCGGCCTCAATCTGGCGCTGGATGGCCAGCCGCAACCGGCCGAACGGGCCGAGATCGTGCGTCGCCGTCTGGCGTTCGATGCCAATCCTGAAGCTTTCCTGCAACGCTGGCAGGACGAGCAGGATGCCCTGGCGATGCGTTGCCAGAATGCCCGCCAGCGCCTGGCGGATATTCCGCTGGCTGACGCCGCCCTGGGCGAGATCAGCCAGCGCTGCTTCGCCGCCGCGGTCGATGGCCTGCGCGCCGACCTGGTCTGGCTGCGCGCCGCCCGTGCCCATGCCGCCTGGCGTGGCGCGGCGGCTATCGAGCCTGTGGATATCGAGGCGGTGGAGGACTTCGTCCTGCGCCACCGTCGTCAGTCGCAACCGCAGGCCGCCATGCCGCCCGAGCAGAACCAGGTGCCGCAGCAGGCGCCAGAGCAGAGTCAGGGCGAAGGCCAGTGGGGCGAGCTGCCGGCGCAGCCACAGGCCATGGGCGAACGATGGGTGCCGCCGCGCTGGGCAAAAAAGCCCTGAGCATCCGCCCGCACACAGCCACAGGCGCGGATGCCCGTAACCGGCCCGGACGACTCGGCGGCGGCCTGCTTGGCGCCGCCCGCAGCGGCGCGGCCGGACGTATCGACTGGCCGGCGAGCCTGCTTAAGGGCCGTCCGCAACGCCGCGAGCAACTGGTGCTGCGCCCGCGCAGCCGGCAGGCCGAGCAGCTGTGGCTGGTGCTGGTCGATGCCTCGGCTTCGACCCGCCGCCATGGCGCCCTGAGCCTGGCCAAGGGTGTGCTCGCCGAAGTCTTCGACAGCGCCTATCGCCAGCGCGCACGCCTGGCCGTGCTGCAGGCCGGTGGTCGTGAGGCGCAGTGGCTGTGGCAGGGGCGCAAGGCCGGCGCCGAACTGCATCGCTGGTTGCAGGAACTCGGCGCCGGTGGCGGCACGCCGCTGCTCGATGCGCTGCAGCAGGCCGGCGACTGGCTGCAGCGTCGCCAGCGCCTGAAACCCAGTGAACGCCAGCGCCTGCTGATCCTCACCGACGGCCGCCTGCGCGACTGGCCGGCGCTGGCGCTGCTGCCGTGTCCGAGCCTGCTGCTCGA
>NZ_AVOF01000073.1:0-10136 GCF_000465935.2 Pseudomonas sp. EGD-AK9 | reverse complement strand
GCTGCTCCTCGCGGCGGGCATCGAAGAAGCGCTGGCTGCGCGCCTCGCGCTCGCGGGTGTGCTCGTCGCGTTCGACCACCTGCGGCTTGACCTCCACCGGCTCGGCGCCGGCACCCGGACGCTGGCCGAAATGCACGCGGCCCTGGGCATCGGTCCAGCGATAGATTTCCGCTGCGGCCAGGGCCGGCAGCAACAGGGCGACAAGCAGCAGGCTGCGCATGCTGATCCTCCGTGAACAGGTGGCCCAGCTTAAACCGCCGCGCAGCCGGCGCAAATGACTGATGATCGGCTCACAATGGCGCCGGCGTAGCCTTGGCCGGCTCCGCCGGATTGTGGTGGCCGAGCTGCTCCAGGGTCTGCAGGCGCGCGCGGGCGCGGTAGGCGTACTCGCTGGTCGGGTAGCGGCTGATGATGAACTGGTAGGTCTGCGCCGCGTCGACGAACAGGTTCTCGCGCTCCAGGCACTGGCCGCGCAGCAGCGAGATTTCCGGCTGCAGGTAGCCGCGCGAACGGCTCTTGCGTTCGGCCTTCGACAGCTCCAGGGCGACGCAGGCGCAGTCGCCATCCTCGTAGGCGCGATAGGCGTTGTTCAGGTGATGGTCGAGCGACCAACGGGTGCAGCCCGTGGCGACCAGCGCCAGGGTCAGGATGATCAGGGTTCGCATGGGCAATTCCTCCGCTGAGCAGTGTATCGACTGGCGCCGGGAAAACTGAACCGCCGCAAACCTCCGATGGGTTGTGCCGCGCCCGCCTTGGCGCTGGGTGGGCGCCTGACTAGACTGCGGCGCATCGGCCGACTCCGGCCAAGGAGCCCGCATGCCGCGCACTCGCCTGATACCATTCGTCGCCCTCGCCGCCCTACTGAGCGCCTGTGCCCCCACGACGCCGCTGTTTATCGCCCAGGTCACTACCAACGAGGTGGTCGAGTACAAGGCGCTGAAGACCAAGCGCATGACCGCCGCCATCGAAGATGAAGGCGACCTGCTCACCTACAGCGCCATGGCCATCCGCGACGCCCACAGCGACAAGGCCGAGGCCCTGTACCTGGACGGCTACCGCGACCGCCAGCTGAGCGGCGAGGTGCGCGCCATCGCCCTGTACCAGATCGGCCTGATCTACATGAACCGCTTCAACGAGCAGCGCGACGACGCCAAGGCGCTCAACTACTTCTACCGGGTGCTCAACGAGTTCCCCGCCAGCCGGGCCGCCGGCCGCGCCGAGCAGCGCATCACGCTGATCCGCCAGCGCAGCGAGGAGCCGCTGCACAAGACCTCGCGCGAGCTGCTGGCGCACTGGCAGCCGAGCCAGAACCTCGACCTGTACCAGAGCAGCCTCGACCCGGACATGACCCTGCTGTCGCGACGTGCCGTGCTCAAGGGCCGCGTCACCGAGGCCGAGGAGCTCTACCTGCTGGGCCTGGCCGACCCGCACGTGCCGGCCGGGATCAAGGAAAAGGCGCTGTACCAGCTGGCGCTGATGCACATGGCAGCGGACAACCCCGACGCCGACCGCGCCAAGGCCATCGCCTACCTGCGCCGCCTGCTGGTGCAGTACCCGGACGGCGAGCTCAACGCCAAGGCCGCCCGCCACCTGGACATGGTGCTGAATCCGGCCGTGCGCTGAGCGGCGCCCGCCCTTCGTTCACCTCCTGGGGCTAAGCTGACCCATATCAAGGCAGGCGCCTGCAAGGCGCGCTGCAATGCCTGGGTCACCCTCGCGAGGTACAGACCATGAAACTGCAACGACTGCTGGTGGTCATCGACCCCAACCGCGACAGCCAGCCGGCGCTGCAACGCGCCGCCTGGCTGGCCCGGCACAACCCGGCGCAGCTGCACCTGCTGCTGGTGGACTATCACGCCGGCCTCGACGGCCGCCTGTTCGACAGTGCGATCCAGGCCAAAGGCCGCGCCGCGCTGCTGGAGCAGCACGGCCAATGGCTGGAGCAACGCATCGCGCCGCTGCGCAGCGGCGGTCTCGAGGTGCAGGTGGACATCCGCTGGGGCAAACGCCTGGACAAGGAGGTGCTGGCCAAGGTCGCCGAACTGCAGCCGGACCTGGTGCTCAAGTCCGCTGCGCACAACAGCCTGCTGCGCCGCCTGCTGCTGACCGACAGCTGCTGGCAGCTGATCCGCCATTGCCCGGTGCCGCTGTGGCTGGTGCACCACGCCGAGTGGCAGGGGCGCAGCCTGTGCGCCGCCCTCGATCCGCTGCACAGCGCCGACAAGCCGGCGGCCCTGGATCACCAGCTGATCCGCACGGCCATGGAGCTGAGCCAGCGCTTCGCCCTGCAGGCCCACTACCTGCACTGCCACGCGCCGCTGCCGCGCACCCTGGTGTTCGACGCGGCGATGGTCGCCGACTACGACAACTATGTGCGCGACAACGCGAAAAGCCACCGCGAGGCCTTCGAGCAACTGCTCGGTCAATACCCCATCGCCCTGCCCGATACCCACCTGCTGGAAGGTTTCACCGAGGAAGTGCTGCCGCGTTTCGTGCGCGAGCACAATATCGACCTGCTGCTGATGGGCGCCATCGCCCGCGGCCAACTCGACACCGCCCTGATCGGCCACACCGCGGAGCGGGTGCTGGAGGCCGTGGAGTGCGACCTGCTGGTGCTCAAGGCGGATTCGTCACGTAGTGCAACGGAACAATGACTACAGCGAATCGCCGTAGTAGCCTCGCCGGCACATTCCATTAGGGAGTCCGCGCATGACCTTTCGCCGCACCAAAATCGTCGCCACCCTGGGCCCGGCCAGCAACTCGCCGGAAGTGCTCGAGCAGCTGATTCTCGCCGGCCTCGACGTGGCCCGCCTGAACTTCTCCCACGGCACGCCCGACGACCACAAGGCCCGCGCCCAGCTGGTGCGCGACCTGGCGGCCAAGCACGGCCGGCACGTGGCGCTGCTCGGCGACCTGCAGGGGCCGAAGATCCGCATCGCCAAGTTCGAGAACAAGCGCATCGAGCTCAAGGAAGGCGACCTGTTCCGCCTGTCCTCCAGCCACTCGCGCACGGCCGGCACCCAGGACGTGGTCGGCATCGACTACCCGGCGCTGATCCAGGACTGCGACGTCGGCGACGAGCTGCTGCTGGACGACGGCCGGGTGGTCATGCGCGTCGAGCTCAAGGGCGCCGACGAGCTGCACTGCCGCGTACTGATCGGCGGCCCGCTGTCGGACAACAAGGGCATCAACCGCCGTGGCGGCGGCCTCACCGCGCCGGCGCTGACCGAGAAGGACAAGGTCGACATCAAGCTGGCCGCCGAAATGGACCTGGACTACCTCGCCGTGTCCTTCCCGCGCGACGCCGCCGACATGGCATATGCCCGCCGCCTGCTCAGCGAGGCCGGCGGCACGGCCTGGCTGGTGGCCAAGATCGAGCGCGCCGAAGCGGTGGCCGACGACGAGACGCTGGACGGCCTGATCCGCGCCAGCGATGCGGTGATGGTGGCTCGCGGCGACCTCGCCGTGGAGATAGGCGATGCCGAGCTGGTCGGCATCCAGAAGAAGATCATCGCCCACGCCCGCCGCCTGAACAAAGCGGTGATCACCGCCACCCAGATGATGGAGTCGATGATCCACAGCCCGATGCCGACCCGCGCCGAGGTCTCCGACGTAGCCAACGCCGCGCTGGACTACACCGACGCGGTGATGCTGTCGGCCGAGAGCGCCGCCGGCGAATACCCGGTGGAAGCGGTCGAAGCCATGGCCCGCGTCTGCCTCGGCGCGGAAAAGCACCCGACCAGCCAGAAGTCCAGCCACCGCATCGGCCGCACCTTCGAGCGCTGCGACGAGAGCGTGGCCCTGGCCACCATGTACACCGCCAACCACTTCCCCGGCGTCAAGGCCATCATCAGCCTGACCGAAAGCGGCTACAGCCCGCTGATCATGTCGCGCATCCGCTCGTCGATCCCGATCTTCGCCTTCACCCCGCACCGCGAGGCGCAGGCCCGCGTGGCGCTGTTCCGCGGCGTCTACACCGTGCCCTTCGACCCGGCCGCACTGCCGGCCAACAAGGTCAGCCAGGCGGCGGTGGACGAGCTGCTCAAGCGCGGCGTGGTCGAGCCCGGCGACTGGGTGATCCTGACCAAGGGCGACAGCTACCACGGCACCGGCGGCACCAACACCATGAAGATCCTGCATGTCGGCGATCCGATGGTTTAAGGCACAGCTGAACGCAAAAGGCCGCTCGAACGAGCGGCCTTTTGCTTTTCCTGTGCGAGGTGCCTTAACGGCGGTGCGCACGACGCCCCCTACGCGAACCTGGAAAAATCCGGCTTTCTGCGCTGCATAAAGGCCGACAGCGCCTCGATGGCCTCGGGCGAGCGCAGGCGTTGGCCGAACAGTGCGCCCTCCTCCTCGATCACCCGGCGCAATTGCTCGCGATCCGGTGCGCGCATCAGGCGCTTGCTGTCGGCCAGCGCCGCAGGCGCCAGGTCGAGAAAGCGCAGCGCCATCTCGCTCGCCTTGGCCAGGGTCGCCGCGCCGTCGTCCAGCGCCTGGTTGGCGATGCCCCAGGCCGCCGCCTGCTCGCCGCTGAAGCTCTCGCCGAGCAGCAGCAGTTCGGCGGCGCGGGCGTGGCCGAGCAGACGCGGCAGGATCAGGCTGGAGCCGTACTCCGGGCACAGGCCGAGGTTGACGAAGGGCATCTTCAGCTGCGCGTCGCGGCTGACGTAGACCAGGTCGCAGTGCAGCAGCAAGGTGGTGCCGATGCCCACCGCCGGCCCCGCCACCGCCGCCACCACCGGTTTGCTGAATTCGAACAGCGCGCGCATGAACTGGAACACCTCGCTGTTCAGCCCGCTCGGCGGCGCCTGGATGAAGTCGGCGACGTCGTTGCCGCTGGTGAAGCACTGCTCGCCGCC
Organism: Pseudomonas sp. EGD-AK9; assembly: GCF_000465935.2. Classification (NCBI taxonomy): domain Bacteria; kingdom Pseudomonadati; phylum Pseudomonadota; class Gammaproteobacteria; order Pseudomonadales; family Pseudomonadaceae; genus Pseudomonas; species Pseudomonas sp. EGD-AK9. Next base: position 5,274 of record NZ_AVOF01000073.1, on the reverse strand, counting down.
GGTGAGCAGCACGGCGCGCACCGAGCGGTCGCGGTCGGCCTCGTCCAGGATTTCAGCCATGCCGGCGTACATGGCGCGGGTCAGCGCGTTCTTCTTGTCCGGGCGCTGCATGCGCAGGGTCAACAGCGCACCGTCGCGCTCGATTTGCAGGAATTCGCTCATAAGATGCTCCGAGGTCGTAGGCGCACTGATCCGTCTGAGCCGCGCAACGGAGGCCCGCTGTGATCGGCGCCAGTGTGCCCAGCCTGGATGGCCCCGCGCATCCTACATACGGGTTAGAAACAGGTCGGCGAACATCTGGCTACGCGGCAAACCGGCCATATAGAGGCGCCGCGCGAAGCTGTCGACCGTCGTGGGATGGCCGCAGAGTAAGGCGAGGGTCTGCCGCGAAACAAGCCGCAGTTCGGCCAAAGCAGCCGGCAACTGCGCCGCCGTCACCAGCTCGATCTGCAGCTGCGCATGCTCGGCAGCCAGCGCCTGCAGCTCGCCGGCCAGGTAGTGCTCGGCCGGCTCATGGGCCGCATGCAGCAGGCGGATGGCGCCGCGATGCTCCTGGCGCAGCGCCTCGCGCAGCACACCGTAGAGCGGCGCCAGGCCGGTACCGGCGGCCAACAGCCAGAGCGGCCGCGCCTGCCAATCGGCATCGTAGTGCAGCGCGCCGCCGCGCAACTCGCCCAGGCGCAGGTCGTCACCGAGCTGCAGGCGTCGCGCGGCGTCGCAGAAGGCGCCGGGCTGGCGGCAGTCGAGATGGAATTCCAGCCAGGCGTCCTCGCCCGGCAGGCTGGCCAGGGAATAGGGCCGCGCCACGCCGTCTGCGCTCCACAGCAGCAGGTGCTGGCCGGCCTGGTAGCGCAGCCGTCGCTCGGGTTGCAGGCGCAAGCGCAGCACGCTGGGGCTCAGCCAGTCGAGGCCGACCACCCTGGCGGCCAGGCCGTCGCGCTGCGGGTCGAAGGGTTCGACCTGCAGATCGCCGCCGACCTGACACTGGCAGGCCAGGCGCCAGCCCTCGGCGCGCTTGTCGGCGGCCAGCGCCTCGGGCTGCAGGTCCAGCGGCTCACCGGCCAGGCAGCGCACCAGGCAGGCGTGGCAGCTGCCGGCGCGGCAGCTGTAGGGCACTTTGATGCCGCCGGCCAGCAGGGCATCGAGCAGATTGGCCTGTTCGGCCACCTGCAATAATTTGGCGCCAACGCGCAGTTCAGGCACCCGCTCTCTCCCAGCTGGCATCGCAGCGATTGCGGCCGCCGCGTTTGGCCTGGTACAGCGCCTGGTCGGCGCGCTGCAAGGCCTCCTCGAGGTCGTCGCCGGCGGCAAGCAGGGTCATGCCGGCGGACAGGCTGAGATTATCCACCTTTATCCCCACCGGTTCAGCCTGGGCGAAGGCTTCGCGCAGGCGTTCGCAGCAGGCGGTGAACTGGTCGGCATCGGTATTGGGCAGCAGCAGGACGAATTCCTCGCCGCCGTAGCGGGCGATGATGTCGCCGTCGCGCAGGCAGGCGCGCGCCACCGCGGCGAAAGTCTGCAGCACGCGATCGCCGGCGGCGTGGCCATGGGCGTCGTTGATGCGCTTGAAGTGATCCAGATCGATCAGCGCCAGGCCGTGCTGGCGACCGGCGCCGAGATGCTGCAGCTCGCGGCCGGCCAGACGGAGGAAATGCCGGCGGTTGAACAGCCCGGTCAGCTCGTCGGTGGCCACCAGGTCCTCGAGCTGGCGCATCATGCCGCGCAGGGTGTCCTGGTGCGCCTGCAGGGCGAAGCGGCGCTGACGCATGCGTTGGCGCATGGCCTGCACATAGCCGGTGAACAGGCACAGCCAGACCAGCAGGATGAACAGCACGCCGACTTGCAGCAGCGCCAGGCTGGGATCGCCGAGCTGCTCGCGGTAAGCCTGGATCAGGATCATGCCGGCGAAACCGAAGAAGGCGAACGCCGCGCAGCGCGCGAACACCCGCGGCGGCAACTGGAACACACCGAACAGCAGGATCAGCACGTAGAACACCAGCAGGCTGCCACGCGCGCTGTCGAAGAAGGCCAACAGCAGCGGCTGCCAGGCCAGCGCCAGGAGCACCTGCACCTCGGTCAGGCTGGGGTCTGCGAAACGCAGGTTGCGCCCGGACAGAAACAGCCAGAGCAGCACCAGCTGACTGGCAAATATGCCCAGGGTCAGCCCGACAGCCGTGGCCAGGGAACCGCGAAACAGGCCGGCGAGAACGGCGAACCAGCACACCAGCGCCATCATCGCGTAGGTGGCGAAGGCCATGGCGAAGCGCTTGAGCAGCAGGCTCTGCAGGCTGCGTTGCGTTACCCGGTGGCTGGTTGGGCTCATGGGCTCCATCCCATACTGGCATCTGGCCGTTACTCTACCCCCGTGATCACAAATTGCCTAGCGCGCCGATAACCGCCCACAGCTAGCAGCATCGACCTTCGGCGGCTGTGCCCTGTGCGACCGGCGCGCTATACTGCCGCGCCTTTTTTGTTGCCTGCCAACCCTGGCGGCAACCCAAGGGGCCGTCGCGGGGCGAGGTGAAATACCGTTCCCGACCATTTTTCGCCGTTGCGCCGGGTCATGATTCGGCGCTTCCTTATAGATGTTCCCTGATAGAGGAGCGCCCCCATGACCGTGATCAAGCAGGACGACCTGATCCAGAGCGTCGCCGACGCCCTGCAGTTCATCTCCTATTACCACCCCGTCGACTTCATCCAGGCCATGCACGAGGCCTACCTGAAGGAAGAGTCGCCGGCCGCCAAGGATTCCATGGCGCAGATCCTGATCAACTCGCGGATGTGCGCCACCGGCCACCGTCCAATCTGCCAGGACACCGGCATCGTCACCGTGTTCATCAAGGTCGGCATGGACGTGCGCTGGGACGGCGCCACCATGAGCGTCGACGACATGATCAACGAGGGCGTGCGCCGCGCCTACAACCTGCCGGAGAACGTCCTGCGCGCCTCGATCCTGGCCGACCCGGCAGGTGCCCGCAAGAACACCAAGGACAACACCCCGGCGGTGATCCACTACTCCATCGTCCCCGGCGACAAGGTGGAAGTGGACGTCGCGGCCAAGGGCGGCGGCTCGGAGAACAAGTCGAAGATGGCCATGCTCAACCCGTCCGACTCGATCGTCGACTGGGTGCTCAAGACCGTGCCGACCATGGGCGCCGGCTGGTGCCCGCCGGGCATGCTCGGCATCGGCATCGGCGGTACCGCCGAGAAGGCCGCGGTGATGGCCAAGGAAGTGCTGATGGAGCACATCGACATCCACGAGCTGAAGGCCCGCGGCCCGCAGAACCGCATCGAGGAGCTGCGCCTGGAGCTGTTCGACAAGGTCAACCAGCTGGGCATCGGCGCCCAGGGCCTGGGCGGCCTGACCACCGTGCTCGACGTCAAGATCATGGACTACCCGACCCATGCCGCGTCCTTGCCGGTGTGCATGATCCCCAACTGCGCCGCCACCCGTCACGCCCACTTCGTGCTGGACGGCAGCGGCCCGGCCGAGCTGGAAGCGCCGGACCTGTCCGCCTACCCGGAAATCGTCTGGGAAGCCGGCCCGAGCGCGCGCCGGGTCAACCTCGACACCCTCACCCCGGAAGAGGTGCAGAGCTGGCAGCCGGGCGAGACCGTGCTGCTCAACGGCAAGATGCTCACCGGCCGCGACGCCGCGCACAAGCGCATGGTCGACATGCTCAACAAGGGCGAAGAACTGCCGGTGGACCTCAAGGGCCGCTTCATCTACTACGTCGGCCCGGTCGATCCGGTGCGTGACGAAGTGGTCGGCCCGGCCGGCCCCACCACCGCCACGCGCATGGACAAGTTCACCCGGCAGATCCTCGAGCAGACCGGCCTGCTGGGCATGATCGGCAAGTCCGAGCGCGGTCCGATCGCCATCGATGCGATCCGCGACAACAAGGCCGTGTACCTGATGGCCGTCGGCGGCGCCGCCTACCTGGTCGCTCAGGCGATCAAGAAGTCGCAGGTACTGGCCTTCCCCGAACTGGGCATGGAGGCGATCTACGAGTTCGAGGTCAAGGACATGCCGGTGACCGTGGCGGTCGACACCAAGGGTGAGTCGGTGCACATCACCGGCCCGGCGATCTGGAACAAGAAGATCGCCGACAGCCTGGCGGTGGAAGTGAAGTAAGCGCCCGCGCCAACGACAGACCCGGCCGCGTGCCGGGTTTGTCGTTTCTCGCCTCCGCGTTTTTTTGGGGAAAGGTCTGGCGCCTACGCCTTCCCATGCCCCCGGCCGAAACGCACCAGCTGCATCTCGTGCAGGCGGCTCAGGGTGCGCTGGAAGGCGAAGCCGAGGTAGCCCTGGGTATAGAGCTCGTCCAGCGCCACCTCGGCCTCGATATACAGCGGCACGCGGCGGTCGTAGCACTCGTCGACCAGAGCGATGAAACGCCGCACCGCGTCGTCGTTGCGTGACAGCGCCGGCAACTGGCGATCCCCGGCGTCGACCCGTTCGGCGCCGTCCTCGGTGCCGCGGGCGATGCGTCCTTCATGCTGCTCGCCGCCCAGGCAAGGCACCTCGCCCAGCAGGATGGCCGGGAAACGCTGGCACAGTTCGATGAAGTCGGGCGCCGCCAGCGGCTGCTGGCACAGGTCGGCGAAGCGGCACCATAGCGCCGCCGGGCTATGGCCCAAGGTCGGCAACGGGCGGTGCGCCAGCTGGAGCGGTTCATGCAGCAGCGCCTGCCCTGCGGACAAGCGGGCGAATACGCCAGCCAGCGCCTGCGGCTGGTTCACCCAGTAACGCTGGACTTCTGCGCCCGGGTGCAGACGATGATCCTGCGCGCCATCCACCGCCACCACCCGCATATGCGCCTCGAGCGCGGCGATCGCCGGCAGGAAGCGCTCGCGGTTGTAACCACCGGCATACAGCTGCTGCGGCGGCTGGTTGGAGGTGGCCACCAGCACCACGCCCTCCTCCACTACCAGGCTGAGCAGGCGGCCGAGCAGCATGGCATCGCCGATATCGCTGACGAACAGCTCATCGAAGCACAACACCCGCAGCTCGCGCCCCAGCTCCTCGGCCAGCAGGCGCAGCGGGTCGGGGTTGCCGGTCAGCTGAAACTGGCGGCGATGCACCCACTGCATGAAGTGGTGGAAATGCTGACGCCGCGCCGGCACCCGCAGGGTGTTGTAGAAGCTGTCCATCAGCCAGGTCTTGCCGCGCCCCACCGGACCCCAGAGGTAGACGCCCAGCGGCCGCCCGCCGCGGTGCACGGCGTCGTGACAGTCTTGCAGCGCGGAGGCGGCGCGCCGCTGCGCGGCATC
>NZ_AVOF01000072.1:0-10155 GCF_000465935.2 Pseudomonas sp. EGD-AK9 | reverse complement strand
GCCCTGGCAGTTCAGGTGCAGTTCGATCTCCGCCGGGCCGCCGCTGCGCCAGCCGCTGCGCGCGGCCCAGGGCGAATGGGCATCGTCGGCGCGGCGGCGTGTGGCTTCGCTCTGGATAAAGGCATCGGCCGCCAGCTGCCAGAAGGCCTCCGGCAGCTCGCTCGGCGGCGGCAGCAGCTGTGCCTCGTGACGCGGGATAAAGCCAGTGTCCAGCTCGGCGGCGGCGAAGGCCGGGTGGGCCAGCACACGACGCAGGAAGGCCAGGTTGGTCTTGACCCCGCCGACCAGGGTTTCGTCGAGCATGGCCAGCAGGCGCAGGCGCGCTTCCTCGCGGTTCTCGCCCCAGGCGATGACCTTGCCGAGCATGGGGTCGTAGAAGGGCGAGACCACATCGCCCTGGGCCACGCCGCTGTCGGTACGCCGGCCGGGGCCGGCGGCGGCTTCGCGGTACAACTGCAGGGTGCCGGTGGCCGGGAGGAAGTCGTGGTCCGGATCTTCCGCGTACAGGCGCACCTCGATGGCGTGGCCGTTAAGCGGTACCTGTTCCTGCGTGATCGGCAGCGCCTCGCCACGGGCGACGCGAATCTGCCAGGCCACCAGGTCCAGGCCGGTGATCAGCTCGGTGACCGGGTGTTCCACCTGCAGGCGGGTGTTCATCTCCATAAAGAAGAAGTCGCCGCGCTCGTCCAGCAAAAACTCCACGGTGCCGGCACCGACGTAGCCGATGGCCTGGGCTGCCTTGACCGCCGCCTCGCCCATGGCGCGGCGCAGTTCGGGTGACAGGCCGGGGGCGGGGGCTTCTTCCACCACCTTCTGGTGGCGGCGCTGGATCGAGCAGTCGCGCTCGTTCAGGTACAGGCAGTGGCCGTGCCGGTCGGCGAATACCTGGATCTCCACGTGGCGCGGCTTGAGTACGTATTTTTCCACCAGCATGCGCGAGTCGCCGAACGACGACTGCGCCTCACGCTGGGCGCTGGCCAGGGCCTCGGCCAGCTCGCTTTCGCGCTCGACCACCTTCATGCCCTTGCCGCCACCGCCGGCGGCGGCCTTGAGCAGCACCGGGTAGCCGATGCGCTCGGCGGCCTGGCGGAAGGTGTCGATATCCTGCGCTTCGCCGTGATAACCGGGCACCAGCGGCACGCCGGCGGCCTCCATCAGCGCCTTGGCCGCCGACTTGCTGCCCATGGCGTCGATGGCCGAGGCGGGCGGGCCGAGGAAGATCAGCCCGGCCTCTTCGATGGCGCGGGCGAAACCGGCGTTCTCCGAGAGAAAGCCGTAGCCGGGGTGGATGGCCTGGGCGCCGCTGGCCCTGGCCGCGTCGATCAGCTTGTCGATCAAGAGGTAGCTTTCCGCCGGCTTGGCGCCGCCCAGATTCACCGCCAGGTCGGCCTCGCGCACATGCCGCGCGGTGGCGTCGATGGCGCTGTGCACCGCCACGGTACGGATGCCCATGGCCTTGGCCGTGCGCATCACGCGGCAGGCGATCTCGCCGCGGTTGGCCACCAGCAGGGTGTCGATAGGCTTGAGGTTCATGCTTGTTGCTCCTGCCAGGCGGGCGTGCGTTTGTCGAGGAAGGCGCGCAGGCCTTCCTGGCCTTCGGCGCTGACGCGCAGACGGGCGATGGCGTTCTCGGTATAGCGGCGCAGGGCCGGCGTCAGTTCGCCGCTGCCGACTTCGCGCAGCAGGTCCTTGCTGGCGCGCATGGCCTGTGGGCTATTGAGCAGCAGGTTGGCGATCCACGCCTCGGCCTGGGCATCGAGTTCGGCGGCCGGGCAGGTTTCGGCCAGCAGGCCCAGCTCGCGGGCGCGGTGGCCGTCGAAGCGCTCGGCGGTCAGTGCGTAGCGCTTGGCCGCGCGTTCGCCCAGGGCCTGAACCACGAAGGGACTGATCACCGCCGGGGCCAGGCCGATACGCACCTCGGACAGGGAGAACAGGCTGTCCTCGGCGCCGATGGCCATGTCGCAGCAACTGACCAGGCCCACCGCACCGCCGAAGGCCGCGCCCTGCACCACGGCCAGGGTGGGGATCTTCAGGGCGGCCAGGTTGTACATCAGCTCGGCCAGCTCGCGGGCGTCGCTGAGGTTGGCGTTGTAGTCGAGCTCGGCGGCCTGCTGCATCCAGGCCAGGTCGGCACCGGCGGAAAAGTGCTTGCCGCGGCCGCGCAGCAGCAAGAAGCGCAGGCTCTTGTCCGCGCCGACGGCGTCGAGGGCGAGGATCAGCTCGCGGATCATCTCGGCATTGAAGGCGTTGTTCTTCTCCGGGCGGTTGAGCCACAGGGTGGCGAAACCGCGCGGGTCTTTTGCAAGCTCGATGGTGGTGAAGTCGGTCATGGTCATTCCGTAGGGTGCGCCGTGCGCACCGATACATTGAATAAGGGGGCGCAGAGCCTAGGCGGCCCCGCGCGTCCTACATGCGAAATACGCCGAAGCGGGTCGGCTCGATCGGTGCATTGAGGCTGGCCGACAGGGCCAGGGCCAGAACCTCGCGGGTCTGCGCCGGGTCGATCACGCCGTCGTCCCACAGCCGGGCGCTGGAGTAGTAGGCGTGCGCCTGCTTCTCGTACTGCTCGACGATGGGCTGCTTGAGGCGCTGCTCGTCCTCGTCCGAATAGTGCTGACCGGCGCGCTCGGCCTGCTCGCGCTTGACCTGCACCAGCACGCCGGCTGCCTGCTGCGCGCCCATCACGCCGATCTTGGCGTTGGGCCACATCCACAGAAAACGCGGGTCGTAGGCGCGGCCGCACATGCCGTAGTTGCCGGCGCCGAAGCTGCCGCCGATGATCACGGTGAACTTCGGCACCTGAGCGCAGGCCACGGCGGTGACCAGCTTGGCGCCATGCTTGGCGATGCCGCCCTCTTCATATTTTTTCCCGACCATAAAACCGGTGATGTTCTGCAGGAACAGCAGCGGAATGCCGCGCTGGCAGGCCAGCTCGACGAAGTGCGCGCCTTTTTGCGCCGACTCGGCGAAGAGGATGCCGTTATTCGCCAGGATCGCCACCGGGTAGCCGTCGATGCGGGCGAAGCCGCAGACCAGGGTGGTGCCGAACAGCGCCTTGAATTCATCGAACTGCGAATCGTCGACGATACGCGCGATCACCTCGCGCACGTCGAACGGCTGCTTGGCGTCCGCCGGGATCACCCCGTACAACTCCTCGGCCGGGTAGCGCGGGGCGATAGGGGGGCGGGTGTCGAGCTGGCCGAGCTTGCGCCAGTTGAGATTGGCGATGCTGCGCCGGGCCAGGGCCAGGGCGTGCTCGTCGTCGTCGGCATAGTGGTCGGCCACGCCGCTGGTCTTGCAGTGCACATCGGCGCCGCCCAGCTCCTCGGCACTCACCACCTCGCCTGTGGCGGCCTTCACCAGTGGCGGGCCGGCGAGAAAGATGGTGGCCTGGTTGCGCACCATGATGGTCTCGTCGCTCATCGCCGGCACGTAGGCGCCGCCGGCGGTGCACGAGCCCATCACCACGGCGATCTGCGGAATCCCCATTGCGCTCATATTGGCCTGGTTGAAGAAGATCCGGCCGAAGTGCTCGCGGTCGGGGAACACCTCGTCCTGGCGCGGCAGGTTGGCGCCGCCGGAGTCCACCAGGTAGATGCACGGCAGGCGGTTCTCGCGGGCGATGGCCTGGGCGCGCAGGTGCTTCTTCACCGTCAGCGGGTAGTAGCTGCCGCCTTTTACCGTGGCGTCGTTGGCCACGATCATGCATTCGACGCCTTCGACCCGGCCGATGCCGGCGATCACCCCGGCGGCGGGCACCTCTTCGCCGTACACCTCATGGGCGGCGAGCTGGCCGATTTCGAGGAACGGCGAGCCGGGATCGAGCAGGCGATTGATGCGTTCGCGCGGCAGCAGCTTGCCGCGTGCGGTGTGGCGCGCCTGGGCCTTCTCGCCGCCGCCTTCGTGCAGGCGGGCGAGCAGGGCGCGCAGGTCCTCGACCTGCTCGAGCATGGCCGCGCTGTTGGCGGCGAACTCGGGGGAGCGGGTGTTGATCTGGGTATGCAGAATTGCCATTTACTCGGCTCCGGTAGCGTAAACCGTAGGGTGGATGGGGGCGCCTAGCTGACGCTTTCTTCATCCACCAGCTTTGGTGGAAAACGCTTCGCGGTTTTCCACCCTACGTCTGGCAAACGCCTTATTTGGTCTCGTTGAACAGCTCGCGGCCGATCAGCATGCGGCGGATCTCGCTGGTGCCGGCGCCGATCTCGTAGAGCTTGGCGTCGCGCAGCAGGCGGCCGGCCGGGTACTCGTTGGTGTAGCCGTTGCCGCCGAGCAGCTGGATGGTGTCCAGGGCCATTTTGGTGGCCATCTCGGCGGTGTAGAGGATCACCGCCGCGGCGTCCTTGCGCGATTCCTCGCCGCGGTCGCAGGCCTTGGCCACGTTGTACAGGTAGGACTTGGAGGCGTTCATGCCGGCGTACATGTCGGCCAGCTTGCCCTGCACCAGCTGGAATTCGCCGATCGACTGCTTGAACTGCTGGCGCTCGTGCACGTAGGGCAGCACCACGTCCATGCAGGCGCTCATGATCCCGGTGGGGCCGCCGGAGAGCACGGTGCGCTCGTAGTCCAGGCCACTCATCAGCACGCGCACACCGCCGCCTTCGCTGCCTAAGATGTTCTCTTCCGGCACCTCGCAGTCTTCGAACACCAGCTCGCAGGTGTTGGAGCCGCGCATGCCCAGCTTGTCCAGCTTCTGGTGGCGGGAGAAGCCCTTGAAGTCGCGCTCGACGATAAAGGCGGTCATGCCGCGCGAGCCGGCGTTGATGTCGGTCTTGGCGTAGATCACGTAGGTGCTGGCGTCCGGGCCGTTGGTGATCCACATCTTGTTGCCGTTGAGCACGTAGCGGTCGCCGCGCTTCTCGGCGCGCAGCTTCATCGACACCACGTCGGAGCCGGCGTTGGGCTCGCTCATGGCCAGGGCGCCGACATGCTCGCCGGAGCACAGCTTGGGCAGGTACTTGAGCTTCTGCTCGTGGGTGCCGTTCTTGCGGATCTGGTTGACGCACAGGTTCGAATGCGCGCCGTAGGACAGGCCGACCGAGGCCGAGGCGCGGCTGATCTCTTCCATGGCCACCACATGGGCCAGGTAGCCCATGTTGGTGCCGCCGTATTCCTCTTCGACAGTCATGCCCAGCAGGCCCATGTCGCCGAACTTGCGCCACATGTCCATGGGGAACTCGTTGTCGCGGTCGATCTGCGCGGCGCGCGGGGCCAGCTCGGCCTGGGCGAAGAGGTGGACCGCATCGCGCAGCATGTCGATGGTTTCACCGAGGGCGAAGTTGAGGCTGGGGTAGGTCATGGGGGCACCTTGATTGTCGTTATCGGCGGGGCGATGGGTACAGGTTGGCAGGTTTCGTTGCTTTACGTTAACGTAAAGGTGACTTCGCCGCCTGTCAACTCCCGCGAGCAGGCGATCCAGCGCACCGAGGCTGTGCCCCGACCCGTCGCCGCCGGCTCGCTGGCAATAGGATCAGGCTTGCGGGACCACGACCACCATAAGGAACCTCCCATGAACGCCGCGATCAGCCGCTTTCCCATCCCCGACTCGCTCGACGAACTGCCGCAGGACCTGCGCGAGCGCATCCTCGCCGTGCAGGAAAAGGCCGGCTTCGTGCCCAACGTGTTCCTGATGCTGGCGCACCGGCCGGAGGAGTTCCGCGCCTTCTTCGCCTATCACGACGCGCTGATGACGCGTGAATCCGCCAGCCTGACCCCGGCGGAGCGGGAGATGATCGTGGTCGCGATCAGCGCCCGCCACGGCTGCCTGTACTGTGTGGTGGCGCATGGCGCGCTGCTGCGCATCTACGCCAAGGACCCGCTGCTGGCGGACCAGTTGGCGATCAACCCGCGCAGCGCGCCGCTGACCGAGCGCCAGCGCTCGATGCTCGACTTCGCCCTGCACGTCGGCCTCGAACGCGGCGGCCTGGATGATGACTGGCAGGCGCGTCTGCTGGCGGACGGCTTCGACCTCGACGACATCTGGGATATCGGCGCCATCGCCGCCTTCTTCGGCCTGTCCAACCGCCTGGTGACCCTGGCCGGTACGCCGCCGAACGAGGAGTTCTACCTGATGGGCCGGGTGCCGCGCTGAGATCGCGGCGCCGGCCGGTCGCCTCGGTTGCGATATTTCCGCATAACCAACCAGTTTTTTTGTCCGGTATTAATTCATCCGCGCCTGCCTATACTCGGTTCCAGCTTGGCGGCCGGGTGTAGCCGCCGGCCAGCGCGGGGCAGGGTGGTGTGATCACCTTCCCGTTTTCGCGTCCGTATGCGACCGAAAAGTCGGATCTAGACTTTCGTATGATGTTGTCGTTTACGTAAAGGTAATAACTTCTGCAGCGCCATAACCGAATAACAACAAGCAAGGTTAGAGGGCTCCACATGTCACCAGAGTTCGTGTTGGAAACACGCGGCCTGACCAAGGAATTCCGCGGCTTCACCGCGGTGGACGCGGTCGATCTGCGGGTCAGGCAAGGGCACATCCACGCGCTGATCGGGCCCAACGGCGCCGGCAAGACCACGGTGTTCAACCTGCTCACCAAGTTCCTTCCCCCCAGCCGCGGCGAGATCCTTTACCAGGGCCGGCCGATCACCGGGCTCAAGCCCAACGAGATCGCCCGGCTCGGCCTGGTGCGCTCCTTCCAGATCTCCGCGGTGTTCGGCCATATGAGCGTGCTGGAGAACGTGCGCGTGGCGCTGCAGCGCAAGCTGGGCAATTCCTTCCACTTCTGGAAATCCGAACGCAGCCTGCGGGCGCTCGACGAGCGGGCCCGGCAGATGCTCGACGAGGTCGGCCTGCTGGAGTTCGCCGACACCCTGACGGTGGAGCTGCCCTACGGGCGCAAGCGCGCCCTGGAGCTGGCCACCACCCTGGCGCTGGACCCCAGCGTGCTGCTGCTCGACGAGCCGACCCAGGGCATGGGCGGCGAGGACGTGGAGATGGTCATCGGCCTGGTACGCCGCGCCGCGGTGGGGCGCACCGTGCTGATGGTCGAACACAACCTCAGCGTGGTCAGCCAGTTGTGCGACCGCATCACCGTGCTGGCGCGCGGGGCGATCCTCGCCGAGGGCGACTACGCCAGCGTATCGGCCGACCCGCTGGTGCGCGAGGCCTACCTGGGCAGCGAAGCGGCAGTCGCGGAGGTGCAGCCATGACCAGCCTGCACGTGCCCGAATACGAACAGCTGCGGGTCAGCGACCTGCACGCCTTCTACGGCGAGTCGCACATCCTGCACGGCATCGACCTGCTGGTGCGCCGCGGCGAGCTGGTGACCCTGCTCGGTCGCAACGGCTCGGGGCGCAGCACCACGCTGCGCGCGATCATGAACCTGGTGGGCCGGCGCACCGGCTCGATCGTGGTCAACGGCAACGAGACCCTCGGCATCGCCGCGCACCTGATCCCGCGCCTGGGTGTGGGCTACTGCCCGGAGGAGCGCGGCATCTTCGCCAGCCTCAACGTCGAGGAAAACCTGCTGCTGCCGCCCATGGTGCGCAGCGGCGGGATGAGCCTGGACGAGATCTACGAGATGTTCCCCAACCTCTACGAGCGGCGCTTCAGCCAGGGCACCCGGCTGTCCGGCGGCGAACAGCAGATGCTGGCCATGGCGCGCATCCTGCGCACCGGCGCCAACCTGCTGCTGCTCGACGAGATCACCGAGGGCCTGGCCCCGGTGATAGTGCAGAAGCTCGCCGAGGTGCTGGTCAAGCTCAAACGCAAGGGCCTGACCATCGTCCTGGTGGAGCAGAACTTCCGCTTCGCCGCGCCGCTGGCCGACCGCCACTACCTGATGGATCACGGCCAGATAGTCGAGGAGATCGCCGCCGCCGAGCTGGAGGCCAAGCAGGACCTGCTCAATCGCTGCCTAGGCGTTTAATCCGTTCTTCCCCGCAGTTGGCTGCACGGCGCACTTGCGTGCGCCGGCTCGGGGTCGCTTCGCCCGTACAACAACAATAATCGGAAGGTAACCAGATGAATCCGTTCCAGAAGACTGCAAGCGCCATCCTCGCCTCCAGCCTGTTCGCCGGCGCCGCCCAGGCACAGATCAGCGACGACGAAATCCGCATCGGCTACCTGGCCGACATGTCCGGCACCTACCGCGACCTCTCCGGCCCGGGCGGCCTGGAGGCGCTGAAGATGGCCGTCGAGGACTTCGGCGGCCAGGTCGACGGCAAGAAGATCGTGGTGTTCAGCGCCGACGACCTGAACAAGCCGGATGTCGGCGCCAACACCGTGCGCCAGTGGGTCGATGAGCGCAACGTCGACATGGTCACCGGCATGGTCGCCTCCTCGGTGGTGCTGGCGGCGAGCAAGGTGGTGGAGCAGTCCGGCAAGCTGGCGCTGATCTCCGGCGCGGCGGCCTCCAGCCTGACCAACGAGTTCTGCTCGCCCAACCATATCCACTGGACCTACGATTCCTACGCGCTGGCCAACGGCACGGCCAGGGCGCTGCTGGCCGACGGCGGCAAGAGCTGGTTCGTGCTGACCGCCGACTACGCCTTCGGCCACGCCATGGAGAACGACATCGCCAAGGTGGTGGAGGGCGACGGCGGCAAGGTGCTGGGCAAGGTGCGCCACCCCTTCCCCAGCAGCGACTTCTCCTCCTACATCCTTCAGGCCCAGGGTTCCGGCGCGGACGTGATCGCCCTGGCCAACGCCGGCGCCGACACGGTCAACTCGCTGATGACCGCCAGCCAGTTCGGCGTCGCCCAGTCCGGGCAGAAGCTGGCCGGCATGGTGGTGTTCCTCAACGACATCCACGCCATGGGCCTGGACGTGACCCAGGGGCTGATGCTGACCACCGGCTGGTACTGGGACATGAACGAAGACGCCCGCGCCTGGGCCCAGCGCTACCACGCGCGCTTCGGCAAGATGCCGGGCATGGTGCCGGCGGGCATCTACTCGGCCACCATGCACTACCTCAACGCGATCAAGGCCAGCGGCAGCGACGATGCGCAGACCGTGCGCGCGCAGATGATGGCCACCCCGGTCAACGACATGTTCGCCAAGAACGGCCAGATCCGCGCCGACGGCCGCATGGTCCACGACATGTACCTGGCCCAGGTCAAGACCCCGGCCGAGTCCAAGGGCGAGTGGGACCTGTACAAGATCGTCCGCACCATCCCCGGCGCCGAGGCCTACCGGCCGCTGGCCGAGAGCCAGTGCAGGCTGGTGGCGAAGAACTGAGCGGCGCCATCACCCGGTCGCCGGCGGCCGGGTGTCACGGACTTCCAGCGGGTAAACAATCATGACAATGGTACTCGGCATCCCCCTGAGCGTTCTGCTCGGCCAGCTGCTCCTGGGCCTGATCAATGGCGCCTTCTACGCCTTGCTCAGCCTGGGCCTGGCGATCATCTTCGGCCTGCTCCGCATCATCAACTTCGCCCACGGCGCGCAGTACATGCTCGGCGCCTTCGCCGCGGTGCTCGGCCTGGGCTACCTGGGCGTCAACTACTGGGTCGCCCTGGTGCTGGCGCCACTGCTGGTCGGCGTCCTCGGCATGGCGATCGAGCGCGGCCTGCTGCGGCGCATCGCCGGTGAGGATCATCTTTACGGCTTGCTGCTGACCTTCGGCCTGGCGCTGATCGTCGAGGGTAGCTTCGTCAAGCTGTTCGGCGTCTCCGGGCTGTCCTACCCGATGCCGGAGCAGCTCAAGGGTGGCTACAACCTCGGCTTCATGTTCCTGCCCACCTATCGCGCCTGGGTGGTGGTGGCGGCGGTGCTGGTGTGCCTGGGTACCTGGTACATGATCGAGCGCACCCGTCTCGGCTCCTACCTGCGCGCCGGCACCGAGAACCCCAAGCTGATGCAGGCCTTCGGCATCAACGTGCCGCTGCTGATCACCCTGACCTACGGTTACGGTGCGGCCCTGGCGGCCTTCGCCGGTGTGCTGGCGGCGCCGATCTATTCGGTCACCCCGACCATGGGCGCCAACCTGCTGATCGTGGTGTTCGCCGTGGTAGTGATCGGCGGCATGGGCTCGATCATGGGCGCCATCGTCACCGGCCTGGCGATGGGCCTGATCGAGGGGCTGACCAAGGTGTTCTACCCCGAGGCGGCCAACACCATCGTGTTCCTGGTGATGGTGCTGGTGCTGCTGACCCGTCCCGCGGGACTCTTCGGTAAGGAGGCATGAGCATGACCAGTCTGCAGATCAA
>NZ_AVOF01000071.1:0-10253 GCF_000465935.2 Pseudomonas sp. EGD-AK9 | reverse complement strand
GGAGCAGGGCGACGTGCCGCCGCTGGGCTATGCGCTGGCCCAGCTCAAGGGGGTCTATATCCTCGCCGAGAACGCTCAGGGCATGGTGCTGGTGGACATGCACGCGGCGCACGAACGCATCACCTACGAACGGCTCAAGCAGGCCATGGCCAGCGAGGGGCTGCGCGGCCAGCCGCTGCTGGTGCCGGAGTCCATCGCCCTCAGCCAGCGCGAGGCCGACTGCGCCGAGGAGCACGCCGAGTGGTTCCAACGCCTCGGTTTCGAGCTGCAGCGCCTGGGCGAGGAGAGCCTGGCGATTCGCCAGATTCCGGCGCTGCTCAAGCAGGCCGAGGCCACCCAGTTGGTGCGCGACGTGCTCGCCGACCTGCTGGAGTACGGCACCAGCGACCGCATCCAGGCCCATCTCAACGAGCTGCTGGCGACCATGGCCTGCCACGGCGCGGTGCGCGCCAACCGCCGCCTGACCCTGCCGGAGATGAACGCCCTGCTGCGCGACATGGAGCAGACCGAGCGCAGCGGCCAGTGCAACCACGGCCGGCCGACCTGGACCCAGCTGGGCATGGACGACCTCGACAAGCTGTTCCTGCGGGGGCGCTGAGTGGCCAAGCCGTTACCGCCGGCCATCTTCCTGATGGGGCCGACTGCCGCCGGCAAGACCGACCTGGCCCTGGAGTTGGCCCGCGTGCTGCCGTGCGACCTGATCAGCGTCGACTCGGCGCTGGTCTACCGCGGCATGGACATCGGCACCGCCAAGCCGGACAAGGCCGTTCTGGCGGAATTTCCCCACGCTCTGATCGACATTCGCGACCCGGCCGAGAGCTATTCGGCGGCAGAATTTCGCGCCGATGCCCTGGCGGCCATGGCCGAGAGCGCTGCGCGCGGACGCATCCCGCTGCTGGTGGGCGGCACCATGCTGTATTACAAGGCGTTGCTGGAGGGGCTGGCCGATATGCCCAGCGCCGATCCCGCCGTGCGCGCCGAGTTGGAGGCGCGCGCCGCGGTCGAAGGTTGGGAGACGCTGCACCGCGAGCTGGCCGCGGTCGATCCTGAATCGGCGGCGCGCATCCATCCCAACGATCCACAGCGCCTGACCCGAGCGCTGGAGGTCTACCGCGTCAGCGGTCTGAGCATGAGCGAGCACCGCCTGCGCCAGGCGGCGGGAAATCCCGACGCAGGGGCGCCGGGCGCCGGGCAATTGCCCTATACTGTTGCGCAGCTTGCTATCGCTCCAGCGCAGCGTCAGGTCTTGCATGCGCGCATCGCCAGGCGATTTCAGGCGATGCTGGAACAGGGGTTCGTCGAAGAGGTCGAAGCCCTGCGCCGCCGAAGTGACTTGCACGCGGGATTGCCGTCTATACGAGCGGTAGGCTATCGCCAGGTGTGGGAATACCTCGACGGCGGGTTGTCGCGGGCGGAGATGGTCGAGCGCGGCGTGATCGCCACGCGGCAGTTGGCCAAGCGGCAGTTCACCTGGCTGCGCGGCTGGGACGATCTGCACTGGCTGGACAGCCTGGCCTGCGACAATCTGTCTCGCGCCTTGAAATACCTGCAAAGCGTCTCCATATTGAACTGAGACCTTGCCGCTGGCCGTCTATCCTTGGGGGTGGGGCGGCCTGAAGCCATTGTTTACCTACTAAAATTATTGAAATTGATCCTCGAAAGGAGTGCGGCACATGTCAAAAGGGCATTCGCTACAAGACCCTTACCTGAATACCCTGCGTAAGGAACGCGTCCCTGTTTCCATCTATCTGGTCAACGGCATCAAATTGCAGGGCCAGATCGAATCGTTCGACCAGTTCGTCATCCTGCTGAAGAACACCGTCAGCCAGATGGTCTACAAACATGCCATTTCCACCGTCGTGCCCAGCCGCCCGGTGCGCCTGCCCAGTGCCGGCGACTCCGAACAGGCCGAAGCCGAGCCGGGTAACGCCTGACTAGGGGGCTGCATTGTTCTTCGAGCGTCATGAGGGCGGTGAGCGGGCCATCCTGGTTCATCTGGACGGCCAAGACTCCGAGGCGAGCGAAGACCCCCAGGAGTTCCAGGAGCTGGCCATGTCGGCAGGTGCCGACATGGTCGCCTTTTTCAGCGTGCCGAGCAGCCGCCTGACCGCCAAGTACCTGATCGGCAGCGGCAAGGTCGAGGAGCTGCGCGACCAGGTCAAGGCTGAAGAGGCCGATCTGGTCATCTTCAACCACACTCTGACCCCCAGCCAGGAGCGCAACCTCGAGCGCGCCTTCGAATGCCGCGTGCTCGATCGCACCGGCCTGATCCTCGATATCTTCGCCCAGCGCGCGCGTACCCACGAAGGTAAGCTGCAGGTCGAGCTGGCGCAGCTCGACCACATGAGCACGCGCCTGGTACGCGGCTGGACCCACCTGGAACGGCAGAAGGGTGGTATCGGTCTGCGTGGGCCGGGGGAAACCCAGCTGGAAACCGACCGCCGCCTGCTGCGGGTGCGCATCCGCCAGATCAAACAGAAGCTGGAGAAGGTGCGCAGCCAGCGCGAGCAGGCGCGGCGCGGGCGTCGGCGCGCGGATATCCCCTCGGTATCGCTGGTCGGCTACACCAACGCCGGCAAGTCCACCCTGTTCAACGCGCTGACCGCCTCCGCGGTCTATGCCGCCGATCAGCTGTTCGCCACCCTCGACCCGACCCTGCGTCGGCTCGAACTGGACGACCTCGGGCCCATAGTGCTGGCCGATACCGTGGGCTTCATTCGCCATCTGCCGCACAAGCTGGTCGAGGCCTTCCGCGCTACGCTCGAGGAATCGAGCAACTCCGACCTGCTGCTGCACGTGATCGACGCCCACGAGCCCGAGCGCATGGCGCAGATCGAGCAGGTGCAGGCGGTGCTCAAGGAGATCGGCGCAGACGAGTTGCCGATGCTCGAGGTGTACAACAAGCTGGATTTGTTGGAAGGTGTCGAGCCGCAGATTCAGCGCGATGCCGACGGCAAGCCGCTGCGGGTGTGGTTGTCGGCGCGCGAGGGGCGTGGTCTGGAGTTGTTGCGCCAGGCCGTGGCCGAGTTGCTCGGCGAGGATCTGTTCGTCGGTACCCTGCAGTTGCCGCAGCGCCTGGGGCGTCTGCGCGCGCAGTTCTTCGCCCTCGGGGCGGTGCAGAGCGAGGGGCACGACGAGCAGGGGCAGAGTCTGTTGTCGGTGCGTCTGCCGCGGGTCGAGCTCAATCGCCTGGTCAGTCGCGAAGGGCTGGAGCCGCAGGCCTTCATCGAGCAACACACTTTGCAATAAAGCCCGGGGCAGTGGCTTTGCCGCCGCCATCGGGCATTGGGTAGCATTGGCGGGCGCGCCGTGGGCGCGCCTTCGCTTTATCAGTACGGAGAACGCTATGGCTTGGAATGAGCCGGGTGGCAACTCGAACAATCAAGACCCTTGGGGCGGCCGCAAAGGCGGTGGCCGGCAGGGCCCGCCGGATCTCGACGAAGCGTTCCGCAAGCTGCAAGAAAGCCTCAACGGGCTGTTCGGCGGCGGCAAGAAACGGGGTGACGACGATTCCGGCCGCAGCGGTGGCGGCTTCGGCCTGCTGTTCGTCGGTCTCGGCCTGCTGGCCGTGATCTGGCTGTACAGCGCCATCTACGTGGTCGACGAGCAGGAGCAGGCGGTGGTGCTGCGCTTCGGCAAGTACCACGAAACCGTCGGCCCCGGCCTGAACCTCTATTTCCCGCCGATCGACCGCAAGTTCCAGGAGAACGTCACTCGCGAGCGTGCCTACAGCAAGCAAGGGGCGATGCTCACCGAGGACGAGAACATCATCGAAGTGCCACTGACCGTGCAGTACCGCATCAGCAACCTGCAGGACTTCGTGCTCAACGTCGACCAGCCGGAAGTCAGCCTGCAGCACGCTACCGACAGCGCCGTGCGCCACGTGGTGGGCTCCACCGAGATGGACCAGGTGCTGACCGAGGGTCGTGAGCTGATGGCCAGCGAGGTGCGCGAGCGCCTGCAGCGCTTCCTCGACAACTACCGCACCGGCATCACCATCACCCAGGTGAACATCCAGAGCGCGGCGGCGCCGCGCGAAGTGCAGGAAGCCTTCGACGACGTGATCCGTGCCCGTGAAGACGAGCAGCGCGAGAAGAACCAGGCCGAATCCTACGCCAACGGGGTGATCCCGGAAGCGCGCGGTCAGGCCCAGCGCATGCTCGAAGAAGCCAACGGTTACCGCGACGAAGTGATCGCTCGCGCCCAGGGTGAGGCGGACCGCTTCAGCAAGCTGGTCGCCGAGTACCGCAAGGCGCCCGAGGTCACCCGCGAGCGGCTGTACCTGGACACCATGCAGGAGCTGATGAGCAACACCAGCAAGGTGCTGGTGACCGGCGACAAGGGACAGAACAACCTGCTCTATCTGCCGCTGGACAAGATGATCGACAGCCGCAGCGGCGCTGCGCCAAGCAATATCAGTGGCGCCGGCAGCGTCGGCGGTTCGACCGGCGCGTCGAACATTCAGGTCTCGCCGCGCAATGATCGTTCTAGGGAGAGTCGTTGATGAGCAACAAGTCCCTGATCGGCCTGATTGCGGCCGTGGTTCTGGCCCTGGTGGCATGGAACAGCTTCTATATCGTGGCGCAGACCGAGCGTGCGGTGCTGTTGCAGTTCGGCCGCGTGGTGCAGCCGGATGTGCAGCCTGGCCTGCATGTGAAGATCCCCTATGTGAACCAGGTGCGCATCTTCGACGGTCGTCTGCTGACCCTGGATTCGACTTCCTCGCGCTTCCTGACCCTGGAGAAGAAGGCGCTGATGGTCGATGCCTACGCCAAGTGGCGGGTGAAGGACGCCGAGCGCTTCTATCAGTCCACCTCGGGTATCAAGCAGGTGGCCGACGAGCGTCTGGCGCGTCGTCTGGAAGCTTCGCTGCGTGACCAGTTCGGTAAGCGCACCCTGCACGAATCGGTATCCGGCGAGCGCGATGCGCTGATGGCCGACGTCACCGCGACCCTCAACCGCGCCGCCGAGCGCGAGCTGGGCATCGAGGTGGTGGATGTGCGGGTCAAGGCCATCGACCTGCCGCGCGAGGTCAACCGCAGCGTGTTCGAGCGGATGAGCACGGAGCGTGAGCGCGAGGCGCGCGAACACCGCGCCAAGGGTCGCGAGCTCGCCGAAGGCATCCGTGCCGACGCCGACCGTCAGCGCCGCGTGCTGCTGGCCGAAGCCTACCGCGAGGCCGAAGAGCTGCGCGGTGACGGCGACGCCGAGGCCGCCTCGATCTATGCCCGCGCCTATGGCCAGGATCAGGAGTTCTACTCCTTCTACCGCAGCCTGCGCGCCTACCGCGAGAGCTTCGCCGATAAGCGCGACGTACTGGTGCTCGACCCGGGCAGCGACTTCTTCCGCTATCTGGAGAAGGCCAAGCCCTAAAAGAGCGGCTTCGAGCTGCAGGTGGACGACTTGCAGCTCGAAGCTTGTGGCTTGAAGCTTTTAGCGTGGTATCATGCGGCAGCCGGGAAAATCCCGGCTTTTTTGCGTCTGTGGGAATCATGTGGCAGGAACTCGGCATTGCTCTGTGTCTGATGCTGGTGCTGGAAGGCATCCTGCCCTTCCTCTATCCGCGCCAGTGGCGCGGAGCGGTACTGCAGGCAGCCCGGCTGCCCGACCGCCGACTGCGCCTTATGGGGCTGGCCAGCATGCTGCTGGGTACGGCCCTTCTATATCTGCTTCACTGAAGGCTTGTGCCGCCCGGATCGAGAGGGGAATGGCGAAATGGCAACGGTAGACCGCTGGCTGCTGCCAGATGGCATCGAAGAAGTACTGCCGCCGGAAGCGGCGCGCATCGAAGCAGCCCGCCGCCAGGTGCTGGATCTGTTTCAACGCTGGGGTTACGAGTTCGTCGTCACCCCCCATATCGAGTACCTGGAATCCCTGCTGACCGGCGCCGGTCAGGACCTCGACCTGCGCACCTTCAAGGTCACCGACCCGCTGTCCGGTCGGCAGATGGGCTTTCGTGCCGACATCACCCCGCAGGTGGCGCGCATCGATGCGCACACCCTGCGCCGTGAAGGGCCGAACCGGCTGTGCTACGCCGGCAGCGTGGTCCATGCCCAGCCGCGTGCGCTGACCACCTCGCGCAGCCCGATCCAGCTCGGCGCCGAACTCTATGGCGACGCCAGCCCGGCCAGCGATATCGAGGTGATCAGCCTGCTGGTCGAGATGCTCGAACTGGCGGCGGTGCCCGATGTGCACATGGACCTCGGTCACGTCGGCATCTACCGCGGCCTGGCGCGTGCCGCCGAGTTGTCCGCCGAGGTCGAGCAGCAGCTGTTCGACGCCCTGCAGCGCAAGGCCATGGACGAGATCGCCGAGCTGACCGCCGGGCTGCCGGCGGGCCTGGGTAGCATGCTGCGTGCCCTGGCCGAGCTGTGCGGCGGGCGCGAGGTGCTGGACCTGGCCCAGGCTGCGCTGGTCGAGGCGCCGGAGGCGGTGCACGCGGCGCTGGACGAGCTGATGGCCATCGCCGACGCCCTGGAACTGCGTTACCCGGAGTTGCCGCTGTACTTCGACCTCGGCGAGCTGCGCGGCTACAACTATCACACCGGTGTGGTGTTCGCCGCCTTCGTTCCGGGGGTCGGCCAGTCCATCGCCCAGGGCGGGCGCTACGACGACATCGGCGCCGATTTCGGCCGGGCGCGCCCGGCCACTGGCTTTTCCACCGACCTCAAGACCCTGGTCAGTCTCGGCGATATGCGCCTGGACGAGCCGGCCGCCGGCGTCTGGGCGCCGGACAGTCACGATCTCTACCTGTGGCAGGCCGTGCGTCGCCTGCGCAGCGAAGGCCAGCGCGTGGTCCAGGCGCTGCCCGGGCAGAGCGAGGCGGATGCGCGCGAGGCGGGCTGCGATCGCCTGCTGGCGCTGCGTGACGGACGTTGGCAGGTGGCGCCCCTGGCGTCCTGAATTCATTTTCGCCGGCCCGCGGCCGGCATCGAAGCTTGCGCGAAGAGGACAAGTTTATGGGTAAGAATGTCGTCGTCCTGGGCACCCAGTGGGGTGATGAGGGCAAGGGCAAGATCGTCGATCTGCTCACCGAGCAGGCCGCCGCAGTGGTGCGTTATCAGGGCGGTCACAACGCCGGTCACACCCTGGTGATCGACGGCGAGAAGACCGTGTTGCACCTGATTCCGTCCGGCATCCTGCGCGACGGCGTCGAGTGCCTGATCGGCAACGGCGTGGTGGTGGCGCCCGATGCGCTGCTGCGCGAGATCACCAAGCTGGAAGAGAAGGGCGTACCGGTGCGTCAGCGCCTGCGCATCAGCCCGGCCTGCCCGCTGATCCTGTCCTACCACGTGGCGCTGGATCAGGCGCGCGAGAAGGCCCGCGGCGATGCCAAGATCGGCACCACCGGCCGTGGCATCGGCCCGGCCTACGAAGACAAGGTGGCCCGTCGCGGCCTGCGCGTCGGCGACCTGTTCCATCGCGAGCGCTTCGCCGCCAAGCTGGGCGAGCTGCTGGATTACCACAACTTCCAGCTGGTCAATTTCTACAAAGAGCCGGCCATCGACTTCCAGAAGACCCTGGACGAGTGCATGGAATACGCCGAGCTGCTCAAGCCGATGATGGCCGACGTCACCGCCGTGCTGCATGACCTGCGCCGCGAAGGCAAGGACATCATGTTCGAAGGCGCCCAGGGCTCGCTGCTGGACATCGACCACGGCACCTATCCCTACGTGACCAGTTCCAACACCACCGCTGGCGGCATCGCCACCGGCTCCGGTTTCGGCCCGCTGTACCTGGATTACATCCTCGGCATCACCAAGGCCTACACCACCCGTGTCGGCTCCGGCCCGTTCCCGACCGAGCTGTTCGACGACGTCGGCGCCTTCCTCGCCAAGCGTGGCCACGAGTTCGGCGCCACCACCGGCCGTGCCCGTCGTTGCGGCTGGTTCGACGCGGTGATCCTGCGTCGCGCCATCGAGATCAACAGCATCTCCGGGCTGTGCCTGACCAAGCTGGACGTGCTCGACGGTCTGGAAACCATCCGTATCTGCACCGGCTACAAGGATGCGGGCGGCCAGGTGCTGGTCGATGCGCCGACCGACGCTGACAGCTACCTCGGCCTGCAGCCGGTCTACGAGGAAATGCCGGGCTGGAGCGAGTCCACCCTGGGCGCCAAGACCCTGGAAGACCTGCCGGCCGCTGCTCGTGCCTATATCAAACGTGTGGAAGAGCTGGTCGGTGCGCCGATCGACATCATCTCCACCGGCCCGGATCGCAACGAGACCATCGTCCTGCGTCATCCGTTCGCCTGATCGGGGCGCTGTCGAGTTGAAAGAGCCGCCTTCGGGCGGCTTTTTTGTGCCCTGCCAGCCGGGCGGGTGGAAGGCTCTTTGCGTCTGACGCGCGGGCATGCGCCTTGCTTGCGCTCAATAAATCGCGGAAGTCGCCGTTATAGCGGTAATGGTCGTTGAGGAGTCCCGCCAGTGTTCGCCATTGTTTCGATGTTGCGCAGCCGCCTGCTGCGCCCGGTGTTCGTCGCCCTCGGCCTGGCCATGTTGGTGCAGGTGGGGCTGGCGGTGTGGCTGATGCGTGCCTCGGTCGACGGCATGGTCGAGGATCTGGCGCAGCGCCTGGGCGGCGAGAGCCGACGCCTGGGCGAGGAGCTGAATGCGGCCGAGCGCGAGATGACCCAGGGTCTCGCCGCGCTGGCGGGCAATACCCGCAGCCGTCTCGGCGAAGGCCTCTCGGCGCAGCTCAAGAGCGAGCAGGCGCAACTGCGCCGGGTGCTCGAAGACAGCCTCAAGCAGTCCGGCACGGCGCTGGCGCAGTTGCTGGCCGGCGTGGCGCCGAAGGCCATCTGGGACGACGACGTGCCGGCCTTGACCGCGTTGACCCGTATCGCCCAGCAGGACCCGGCGGTGCTCTTCGCGGTGTTCTACGACGCCGACGGCAAGCGCCTGACGCGCAATTTCAACCGCAGCAACACGCTGGTGCGCGAACTGGTCGCGGCCGGCCAGGGCGACACGCCGCTGGACAAGCTGGTCGACGCCGCCTCACGCGATCCGCGGGTGTACCTGCTCGAGGTGGACATCAACCCCATGGGCGCGCGCATCGGCAAGGTGCAGATGGGCATGTCGCTGGCCTTGGTCGAGGCCGAGCTGGCGGCCCTGGATGGGCGCTTCCAGGCGCTGGTCGGTGGTGCCGGCGAGCTGGTCGACAGCAGCCTGGCGGGCGCCGCCGAGGACAGCACGCGGGCGTTGCAGGCACGCCTGCAGGCTGCCGAAGGCTACACCGCGGAGATGGCGCGCAACGGCGGCGAGTCGGTGCGCCTGGCTGCCGATGGTCTGCGCTGGAGTATCGCCCTGGGGCTGCTGGCGGTCGGTGCGCTGACCTTGCTGGCGGTGGCGCTGGTGCTCGGCTGGCGCGTGCTCAGCCGCCTGCGTCTACTCAGTGCGGCGCTGAACGACCTGGCGGCGGGCGAGGGCGACCTGACTCGGCGGGTGAGCATCGACAGTCGTGACGAGGTGGGTGAGATGGCCGCTGCGGTCAATCGCTTTATCGCCAAGCTGCAGCCCATCGTGCGCGAATCCGGCGAGGTGGCGCTGCGCACCGGCGAGCAGATTCGCAGCCTGACCCTGCGTGGCGTGGCCGCCGAAGCTGCCGCCGGGCGCCAGCGCGACGAGGTCGCCGGCAGCCTGCAGGCGCTGGAGCAGATGGCCGACGAGGCGCAGGCCGAGAGCCAGGCCATGCAGGAGGCGTTGCAGCGGGTAGCCAGTATTCGCCAGGCGGCGCACGACAATGCGGCCATCGCCCAGCGTCTGTCGGTCCTGATCGAAGGCCTGGTGGCGCGGGTGGCCGATGGCTCGGCGGTGATCGAGCGGCTGGCCAAGCAGAGCGAGCAGATCGAGGTGGTGCTGACGGTGATCCAGTCCATCGCCGAGCAAACCAACCTGCTCGCGCTGAATGCCGCCATCGAGGCGGCGCGTGCCGGCGAGAGCGGGCGCGGTTTCGCCGTGGTGGCCGACGAGGTGCGCGCGCTGGCGAGCAAGACCCAGCAGTCCACCGGCGATATCCAGGCGCATATCGCCGCCCTGCAGCGCGGTGCGCAGGAGGCGGTGGCGAGCATCGCCCAGGCCGGCGAGCAGGGGCATCAGGGGTTGCAGGTGCTGCGCGACAGCGCGCGCCTGCAGCAGTCGGTGCAGGACTCGGTGGACGAGGTGCATGGTGCGATCAATGCGGCGACTCAGGCGGCGGCGCATCAGGCCGCAGGGGCGGGCGCGGTGCGCGGGCGGGTCGAGACCATCCATGCC
>NZ_AVOF01000070.1:0-10300 GCF_000465935.2 Pseudomonas sp. EGD-AK9 | reverse complement strand
CCTTCGCGCCCCGGGCCAGCCCGGCCGGCAAGGCAGCCCGGGGCGCGAAGGCGAACTGCAGGTGGTGCGCTTCTAGCCGCGCGCCTCTGCCCGCCCGGTGCGCGATGCGCGCCGATGGGTAGGTTGGTGCTGAGCCCGGCGAAGCCCAACAGGCAGCCTGCAGGGCTTGGCCCGGCGATCCCCTGTCGGTGGCGTCGGCTCGCCTCAGAAGCCCGGCCGCAGCGCCGCGATGCTCACCAGCAGCAGGCCGATCAGCAGGTTGCTGCCCACCACCTTGCGAATCCTGCCCAGGACTTCGCCGCCGGTCGGCCAGTTCTCGGCTTCCACCGCACGGCGCAGTTCCGGCAGCTGCAGGGCCTGGATGCGCAGGAACAGCGCCAGCATGGCCAGGTACAGCCCCATCATGATGTGCACGTAGCGCGGCGCCGCATCGAAACCGCCGTAGCCCAGGTGCAGCATGCCCACGCCGCTGACCGGCAGCACCAGCACCGCCGCCCACACCCAGACGAAGAAGCGCTGGAACACGCTCAGCCACAGGCGCAGCCGCGCCGGCGCCTCCAGCACCTGAACCGCGGCCGGGCGCAGGATCATCCAGGCGAAGAACATGCCGCCGACCCAGATCAGGGCGGCCAACAGGTGCAGGGTGTAGAGCGGGGCGTAAGGCGTCATGCGGCGTCTCCGGTCGAGGCAGGGGCGGCGCGATGGAATCTGCGCCGAAGCGATTAGCGCGCTATGATAGCGGCCGATGCTCAAACACTGAAAATTTATCCAGCCTTTTTCGCCCTAGATCCCATGCTCAGCACCGAACTCAAGTCCCAGATCCAGGGCGCCTATTCCCGCTTTCTCGAGGCCAAGTCGCTCAAGCCGCGCTATGGCCAGCGCCTGATGATCGCCGAGATCGCCAAGGTGCTCGGCGCAATCAAGACCGACGACGAGGGCAAGCGCCTGGGCGAGCCCGCCGTGGTCGCGGTGGAGGCGGGCACCGGTACCGGCAAGACGGTGGCCTACAGCCTGGCCACCATTCCTACCGCCAAGGCGGCCGGCAAGCGCCTGGTGATCGCCACCGCCACGGTCGCCCTGCAGGAGCAGATCGTGCACAAGGACCTGCCGGACCTGTTGCGCAACAGCGGCTTGAATTTCAGCTTCGCCCTGGCCAAGGGCCGTGGCCGCTACCTGTGTCTGTCCAAGCTCGACCACCTGCTGCAGGACGGCGCCGCGCAGAGCGCCACCGCCCAGCTGTTCGAGGAGGAAGGCTTTCGCATCGATGTCGACGAGCAGGGCCAGAAGCTGTTCACCGCGATGATCGAGAAGCTGGCCGGCAACAAGTGGGACGGTGACCGCGACAGCTGGCCCGAGGAGCTGGAGGACAGCCGCTGGTCGCAGCTGACCACCGACCACAGCCAGTGCACCAACCGCCATTGCCCGAACTTCCAGCAGTGCGCCTTCTACAAGGCCCGCGAAGGCATGGGCAAGGTCGACGTGATCGTCACCAACCACGACATGGTGCTGGCCGACCTGGCCCTCGGCGGCGGCGCCGTGCTGCCCGATCCGCGCGAGACCATCTACGTGTTCGACGAGGGCCACCACCTGCCGGACAAGGCCATCGGCCACTTCGCCCACTTCACCCGCCTGCGTTCCACTGCCGACTGGTTGACCCAGATCGACAAGAACCTGACCAAGCTGCTGGCGCAGAACCCGCTGCCGGGTGATCTCGGCCGCTTGATCGAACAGGTGCCGGAGCTGGCCCGCGAGCTCAAGACCCAGCAGCAGTTCATGTTCGCCGCCTGCGAGCAGCTCGCCGACTTCAAGGCCGGCGAGGACATGGAAGGCCGCGAGCGCCCGCGTCACCGCTTCGTCGGCGGCGTGGTGCCCGAGCACCTGCGCGAGCTGGGCCTGGAGCTGAAGAAGGGCTTTTCCAAGCTCAACGATCTGTTCACCGGCGTCACCGAACTGCTCAAGGAAGCCATGGACGGCGAGGGCGCCAACGGCATCGCCAGCCACCAGGCCGAAGAGTGGTACCCGCTGTTCGGCAGCCTGCTGGCGCGGGCCAAGGGAAATTGGGAACTGTGGCTGGCCTTCACCGCCGAAGACCCCGAGGAAAGCCCGCCGATGGCGCGCTGGCTGACCCTGGCAGATGGCGGCGCGCTGTTCGACATCGAGGTCAACGCCAGTCCGATCCTCGCCGCCGAGACCCTGCGCCGCAACCTGTGGAACGTCGCCCATGGCGCCCTGGTGACCTCGGCCACCCTCACCGCCCTGGGCACCTTCGACCGTTACCGCATGCGCGCCGGCCTGCCCAAGGCGGCGGTCAGCGCGGTGGTGCCGAGCCCCTTCCACCATGCCGATGCCGGTGTGCTGCGGGTGCCCGACCTCAAGGCCGACCCGCGCGAGGCGGCGGCGCACACCGCGGCCATCGTCCGCGAGTTGCCCGGCCTGGTGGCGGGCAGTCGCGGCACCCTGGTGCTGTTTTCCTCGCGCAAGCAGATGCAGGAGGTGTTCGACGGCCTCGACCGCGACTGGCGCAAGCGCGTGTTCATCCAAGGCAACCTGTCCAAGCAGGAGACCCTGAACAAGCACAAGGCGCGGGTCGATTCCGGTGAGGAGAGCGTGTTGTTCGGCCTGGCCAGCTTCGCCGAAGGCGTCGACCTGCCCGGCGCCTATTGCGAGCACGTGGTGATCGCCAAGATCCCCTTCGCCGTGCCGGACGACCCGGTGGAGGCGGCGCTGGCCGAGTGGATCGAGGCGCGCGGCGGCAACCCCTTCATGGAAATCGCCGTGCCCGACGCCTCCCTGCGTCTGGTCCAGGCCTGCGGGCGCCTGCTGCGCACCGAGGCCGACCGCGGCACCATCACCCTGCTTGACCGCCGGGTGGTCACCCAGCGCTACGGCAAGGCGATTCTCAACGCGCTGCCGCCCTTTCGTCGACAGATCGACTGAATGACGGCGCCGCTCGTCCGGGTGGCAGAACCTTGGGGCTGAAACGCCACTCGAACGACTGTCCGCGCCTCGTACTCCGCGGCGGCGATCATCCTCTGACGGGAGAGCATCATGGCTACAAGAATGACCAAGTTGCTGGCAGCTGGTGCTTGCGCGCTGATGATGGCGGCGCTGAGCGCGCCGCCGGGTAGTTTGCTCGTGGACTCCGCCGAGGCGAGAGAGGGCGGCGGCGGTGGAGCCGGTGGTGGCGGTCGCGGCGGCGAGGGTGGCGGTGGCCGTGGTGGTGACGGTGGTGGTCGTGGCGGCGACGGTGCCGGTCGTGGTGACGGCGGCATGGGCCTGGGCGGCGGAGTGGGGCGCAGCGGCCAGGCCGATGGCGCCAATAATGGCAAAGGCCTGACCAGTCGCGGTGACAATCGGGGTAGCACCACCTCGGCGGCGGCTCGCTCCGACGAGACTTCGGGGCTGGCCAAGGCGATGGGCGTGGTCTCTACCACCGCAGCCTCCGTTGCCGCCGCCTTGGGGCTGCAAACCGCGGTCGACCGCCAGGCGGCGCGCGACGAGGTGAACGAGCCGCCGGTCGAGGAATAGTCCGCCGCCAGCCAGGCGGCCGGTGGTCGAGAACCGCGCCAGGTGCTGCTGCATCCTCGCGCTGGGCGTGGCACCATTACGCGCTTTCCGCCAGCAAGGATTTTTCGTGCAGATTCAAGGCTACTTCGACCTCAGGTTCGAGCCGCTCAAGGACGCCTTCGCCGCGCTCTTCGACGACCCGCAGGAGCGCGGCGCCGCGCTCTGCGTGCAGATCGGCGGCGAGACCGTGGTGGACCTTTGGGCTGGGGTGATGGACAAGGACGGCCAGCAGGCCTGGCACAGCGACACCATCGCCAACCTGTTCTCCTGCACCAAACCCTTCGCCGCCGTGGTCGCCCTGCAGCTGGTCGGCGAGGGCAAGCTGGAGCTGGACGCGCCGGTGGCGCGTTACTGGCCCGAGTTCGCCGCCGCCGGCAAACAGCGCATCACCCTGCGCCACCTGCTCTGCCATCAGGCCGGCCTGCCGGCGCTGCATCAGATGCTGCCGGCCGAAGCGCTGTACGACTGGC
This sequence comes from Pseudomonas sp. EGD-AK9, assembly GCF_000465935.2. Lineage (NCBI taxonomy): Bacteria > Pseudomonadati > Pseudomonadota > Gammaproteobacteria > Pseudomonadales > Pseudomonadaceae > Pseudomonas > Pseudomonas sp. EGD-AK9. The sequence goes on along the minus strand of NZ_AVOF01000070.1, from coordinate 6,263 downwards.
CGACCATGACCGCCGCGCTGGCCGCCGAAGAACCCTGGTGGCCGCTGGGCGAGGGCCATGGCTACGCACCCATTACCTATGGCTGGCTGATCGGCGAGCTGATCCGCCGCGTCGAAGGGCGCGGGCCCGGCGACAGCATCGCCGCGCGCATCGCCCGCCCGCTGGGGCTGGATTTTCATGTCGGCCTGGCTGACAGCGAATTCGATCGCGTCGCCCATATCGCCCGCGGCAAGGGCAACCTCGGCGATGCAGCGGCGCAGCGCCTGCTCAAGGTGATGATGAGCGAACCGACGGCGCTGAGCACGCGCGCCTTCACCAACCCGCCGTCGATCATGACCAGCACCAACAAGCCCGAGTGGCGGCGCATGCAGCAGCCGGCGGCCAATGGCCACGGCAACGCGCGCAGCCTGGCCGGCTTCTACGCCGGCTTGCTCGACGGCAGCCTGCTCGATGGCGAGCTGCTCGGAGAAATGACCCGTGAGCACTGTGTCGGCGAGGACCGCACGCTGCTCACCAGTACCCGCTTCGGCCTCGGCTGCATGCTCGACCAGGCCCAACTGGGCAACGCCACCTACGGCATGGGGCCCTACGCCTTCGGCCATCCCGGCGCGGGCGGCTCCAGCGGTTTCGCCGACCCGGAGCGCGACGTGGCATTCGGCTTCGTCACCAACAATCTGGGACCGTTCGTCTTGATGGACCCGCGTGCGCAGAAACTTGCGCGCGAGTTGGCGCAATGCCTGTAACGGCCGGTCTACACTGCCCGGCAACATAAGTTGTGAATTAATCCGCTTTGACTGTTAGAACCTGGGGGCTTCATGCGCGCCAATAAGATCTTCGCTTTCACCTGCTGCCTGCTGATCGCCGGCTGCGCCGGCTCGGAAAAGAAGGAAGTCGCCAAAGCGGCGGTCATGCCGCCGCCGCAGGTGACCCGCGCCTGGCTCGACGAGTACGAGCCGCGCTTGCGCGAGGCGGTCAAGGGCAGCCACTTCGAGTTCGAACGGCGCGAGAACCTGCTGGTGGTCACCGCCCCGGTGCAGGGCTCGTTCAACCCGGATCGTCCGCACATGCTGTTGCCGGTCAGCCTCGGCCCGATCACCCGCGTGGCCAAGCTGCTGGAAGCCGACGAAGACGTCGCGGTGGTGGTGCTTGGGCATGCCGACAGCAGCGGCGATGCCAGCCGCAACCGCGAGCTGAGCGACCTGCGTGCGCGCGCCGTGACCTCGATCTTCCGCCTGAGCGGCCTCAAGCAGAACCGCCTGCAGGTGCTGGGCCTCGGTTCCGATGCGCCGCGTGCGGCCAACGACAGCGCCGCCGGCCGTGCCCTCAACCGCCGCGTGGAAATCCTCCTGACCTCGCGCGACACCATGCACGGGCTGATCGCCAAGTACAGCCGGCCGGCCAAGGCAGACCCCGCCGCCGGACCCAAGGTGGCTGCCGTAGATCAAGGAAAAAGCAGCAAGTCGGAGTAAGCTTGGTGGCATTTCCCCATCGTGAGGAACTGCCATGACCCAGACGCTGGCCGATATGCGCCGCGACTACACCCGCGACGGCCTGAGCGAAGCCCAGGCCCCGCTGGAACCCTTCGCCCTGTTCCACCAATGGTTCGCCGAGGCGGTGAAGACCGAGCAACTGCCGGTCGAACCCAATGCCATGACTCTGGCCACGGTGGACGAGGAGGGCCGCCCGCACTGCCGGGTGCTGCTGCTCAAGGGCCTCGACGAGCGCGGCTTCACCTTCTTCAGCAACTACGACAGCGCCAAGGGGCGCCAGCTGGCGGCGCGTCCGTTCGCCGCGATGACCTTCTTCTGGCCCAGCCTGGAGCGCCAGGTGCGCATTGAAGGGCGGGTGGAACGGGTCACCCCCGGCGAGTCCGACGCCTACTACCAGGTCCGTCCGCTGGGCAGCCGCATCGGCGCCTGGGCCTCGCCGCAGAGCCGGGTGATCGCCGGGCGCGACGAGCTCGAAGGGCTGCTGGCCGAGACCGAGCGGCGCTTTCATGACCAGGCGCCGCACTGCCCGCCGTACTGGGGCGGCTACCGCCTGCTGCCCGAGCGCATCGAATTCTGGCAGGGCCGCCCGAGCCGCCTGCACGACCGCCTCAACTACCGCCTGCAGGGCGAGGGTTGGCTGCGCGAGCGCCTGGCGCCCTGATAGGCGGGCCGGTATGGTGCGCGCGCCGGGCAATGGCTTTCAGGTTTCTTAAGCGCCTTCTGAATAGCAACCCGCTCGCCTTGGGGCGGGATGCTTTGAGGTTGTTTTGGGGATGGCTGCTTCGTCCAAGAGCGGACGTTGAGAGTAAAGAAATATATCCATCTCTTTTCCCGTCTTCAGCCCCAGAAGCCCTGTCAAGCAAGACTCTATTTTTTGTTTACCTATCCCCTCGATCACGCTAGTTTCAGCCAGGCTAGCACAGTGCCGCTATCGTGAGTTTCCTGGCTCATGTCGGTATACGCCAGCCTTAGCCCAGCAGGTACCTACTCTGGCACATTAAAGGACCATCGAATTTTCGTAGTAACCGCGCGAGGACGCTGCGGTTTCAGCTCTTGTAGGAAGTGTTATGGATGGCGTCACCTTCAAACAGGTCGATCAGTATGGCCTGTGTTGTGTTGAGAATTTTTCCGATGAGCTCAAGCAGGCACTGGGGGACAACCTCACTCGGGTCTGTCATGGCGCTGATCAGGCAAGCAAAGACAGGGCGATCGCCTCGTTAATATGATGGTCGCAAATGGAGAGAGCGATTTATTGATTTTTGAGGCAAGAATGAACCTCAAGCCAAATTGATAATGGGTGCAGGACTGAAGAAGTAACGAATTTATATACAAAGGGGAGCGATTTATCTTCCCCTCGCGACCGTCCGCACTTGGCCGGTTAACGACGCCCGAGGACTGGCAGGGGCGATGGCGATAGTCATCGACTGATGGCTCGCGCGCTCGGCAGCCCCTCAACCAAGTACCGCCGACGAGAGCATCTAGACGTGGCATGCGGGGCTTAAATTCGCCCCGGCTTGCCGTTAAACAAAAAGCAGAATTATCCGGATGGCCAGGAACCTAGATGCTTAATCTATTTCGTAAAAGATCTGCCTTGGATGTGATGGATGCTATCGAGCAGACGCAGGGGGTCATCGAGTTCGATCTTGACGGCAAAATAATTCGAGCCAACCAGAAGTTCCTGGACTTGTTGGGCTATTCGCTCGACGAAGCTCGCGGCCGCCATCACAGCATCTTTGCCACCCCTGATTACGCCCGGAGCCCGGAATACCGCTCCTTCTGGCAGGATCTGCGGGCAGGCAGGCCTCAGACTGGAGAGTTCAAGCGGCTCAGCAAAAGCGGGGAGCCTGTTTGGATTCAGGCAACCTACACCCCGATTATTCGTGGCGGCAGGGTCCAGCGGATCATCAAGTTTGCCACCGACGTTACCGCCCAGGTGATCGAGGGCGCCCGCATTCGCGCGCAGATGGAGGCCATCAATCGCTCACAGGCGGTTATCGAGTTCGGCCCTGATGGCACGATTCTCGAAGCCAACGAAAACTTCCTCAACCTGATGGGTTATTCCCTGGCAGAGATTCGCGGCAAGAAGCACCAGATTTTTGTCCGTGAGTCCGAGCGCACATCCAGGTCTTACGCCGAATTCTGGAACAAGCTGCGCGCCGGCAACTTCGAGACAGCCGAGTACGAGAGGATCACCAAGAGTGGCCGTCCTGTCTGGATTCATGCCACCTATAACCCCATTTGCAGCTCCGATGGCGAGGTTGTGCGAGTCATCAAGTTCGCCAATGACATTACCGCCGAGGTGCTTCGCAATCAGGAATTCAAGCTGCTCTCCCTGGTCGCCAACGAGACAGACAACTCCATCGTCATCACCAACAAGGATGGCTTCATCCAGTATGTGAACCAGGGCTTTACCAAGCTCACCGGCTACAGCCTGGATGAAGTGGTCGGGAAGAAGCCGGGCCACTTCCTGCAGGGGCCGGCCACTGACATGGAAACCGTCGCGCAGATCAGGGATGACCTGCGTAACAACCGCCCCATTTACAACGAGATCCTGAACTACGGGAAAACGGGCGAGCATTACTGGATTTCGCTGGCGATCAATCCCATTTTCAACGCTGCGGGTGAGGTCGAGCAGTACATCTCAATTCAGGCCAATATCACCCAAACCAAGGAGCTGTCCCTTGAGTCGGAAAAGCGGTTTGAAGCTATCAGCGTCACCAATGCCGTAGCTGAATGGGGAACTGATGGCTTGATGTACTCGGCCAACGGTTACTTGATCCAGCACCTGGGTTTCCAGCAGGCATCGGAGCTGCTGCGCCTCAAGCTCAACCTTCGCGATATTCTGGGCAGCGAAGTCTTTTCGAGACTGCTCAAGGGTGAGCAATACGCTGGCGGTTATACGATCCCAGGCAAGGATGGGCGCACCATCCAATTCAGCGGGGCCGTCTGCCCAATCACCGATTCGATTGGCAGGATTCAGCGCCTGGTCAGCTACGGCATCGACGAGCAGGCCAAGCATGATGCCTCGCTGGTCACGGATCGCGAGATGCGCCTTGTACAGGAGTCGAGCACCCAGATCGCCAACATCATCGCAACGATCAACTCGATCACCCAGAGAACCAACCTCTTGGCCTTGAATGCCGCCATTGAGGCGGCCAGGGCCGGTGAGTCAGGACGCGGCTTCGCCGTGGTCGCTGATGAGGTTCGCAAGCTCGCCCAGCAGTCAGCCGATTCAGCAACAGAGATCACCCAGCTGGTCACCGAAAGCACCGAACGAATCGACCGCTTGAGCGCATCCCTGAATGCCCTGCTGTCCTCATCGTAGATGCTAGGCTCTTGCGCCTATGTGCCCATCGCCTCATCTGGCTTCTGATCTAGCCGCTGTCACCAACTGAATCGCACGAGCTTTAGTTGCCATTGGATGGCTGCTTCTGGCCGAAAACCGCCCTCCATAAGTCTCTGCGGCCTGTCCATCACCTACCGCCGGGCACGCCAGCCGCCAATAAGGCTGTACGAAACGAGCACATAAGATACCTTTGCGCCACGAACCAACCAGGACAGTGCGAACCGAACGATGGGTTTTGAACAATTAGCCGAGCTACGTGACCGTCTGCGGGCTGAAAAAGAGCAGATAAAGACCGCAAGCGCGAAGCCGCAAAAGCGCAAGGCGCCGCAGAAAGCCAAGCCACGCGAGCAGGATCCTACCGTCGAGGCGATCTGGAGGTTGCAGAAGCACTTCCCCTTGGCTTTCCCGGTCAATCCGGCACCCAAGGTGCCGCTGAAAGAGGGCATTCTCAAGGATGCCGAGCAGCATCTGCAGTTGCTCGGTATCACAGGTGAGCAGCTCAAGCTGGGTATTGCCGCCTGGTGCCGGGGCGGTCGCTACTGGGCTGCCATGACGGAAAATGCGCCGCGTCTGGATCTGCAAGGCCAGCCTGCTGGCGTGGTGACGGCGGCGCAGGCGCTGCATGCCAGGCAGCAGGCCAGGCGGCAACGTGCCGAAGCACGGCGCAATCAGGCCAAGGCGAAAGCGCCAGCGGACGACAAGGCCGTCGAGAGCGTTGCGCAGCCAAGCGCGGAGTAAGCCCTCTGGCAGCCTGATGGCGTTTCGACTCACTTGCGTCTGGATGGCCGCATCGTGAGGGCCGCTGATCGGCCTACAATGGCGGCCTTCCCCGCGAGGCCGCCCGCATGCTCGAACTCGACTCCACCCTGGCGCAGCACATAGTCGACCGCGCCATGGCCATCCTGCCGCACAACATCAACGTGATGGATGCCCAGGGCATGATCATCGGCAGCGGCGATCCCAGTCGCCTGCACACCCGTCACGAAGGCGCGCAGCTGGTGCTGGCCAACCGCCGCGTGGTGGAGATCGACGCCCAGGCCGCCGCCTGCCTGCGCGGCGTCAAACCCGGGGTCAATCTGCCGCTGCTGCATGGTGAACGGCTGATTGGCGTGCTCGGCATCACCGGCGACCCGGAACTCGTGCGGCCCTACGCCGAGCTGGTGCGCATGGCCGCCGAGATGCTGGTCGAGCACCGTGTGCTGCAGGCCGAGCGCCACTGGCAGCGCCACCAGCAGGAGGCCTGGCTGCGCCAGTTGCTCGATCCGCAGCAGAGCCTGGCCAGCCTCGAGGTCGAGGCCGAGCGCCTGGCGCTGCAGCTCGCCTGGCCGCGGCAGATGTGCCTGCTGCGGTTGAGCGAGGAGGGCGACCCGCTGCCGCGCCAGGCGCGTCTGCTCGCCGCCCTGGGTGGCAAGGGCGAGCACCTGGTG
>NZ_AVOF01000069.1:0-10343 GCF_000465935.2 Pseudomonas sp. EGD-AK9 | reverse complement strand
GTTGCAGGCCCTGCGCGAGGCCAAGGGCCTGAGCGCCGAGGCGCTGGCGCGCAGCGTGGGCATCAGCCCGCATTACCTGGCCATGATCGAGCGCGGCGAGCGTCAGCCCGACGCCGCCATCCTGCGCGCGCTGGCCTGGGCGCTGGAGCTGGAGGGCTGGTCTTGAGCGTACGCATCAGCCGCCAGCACTGGCAGGCCCTGCTCGACGAACTGGACGACGCCCGCCGCCAGCGCCATCTGCTGACCTACCGGGCGCTGATCGAGCGCCTGGAGCTGCCCCCGCCGGCCATGCAGACCCTCACCGCCGCGCTGGAGCACCTGGCCGCGCTGGATGCCCGCGCCGAGCGTCCGCTGCGCAGCGCCCTGGTGATCAGCCAGGGCGCCAGTCGCCTGCCGCGTACCGGTTTCTTCGACTGCGTCACCCGCCTGGGGCGCTTCAGCGGCGCCCCCGACGGCGTCGCTGCGGCCTCCTGGCATGCCGCCGAAGTGGTGCGCGTGTTCGAATTCGATTATCCCGCGGATGTCTAGGCTGCTCTGGCGGTTGCGCGCAGGCTTGGGCTACTGGCTGGCCCGGCGCCTGTTCCACTGGCCCTGGCTGCTGCGCCAGCCGCGGGCCTGGCAGTGGATGCAGGGGCAGTACGCGCGCCAGGCCAAGCTGGGCGACGTGCCGGCGCAGAGTTTCTACGGGCATATCCTGCTGTTTCGCGGCCAGGGCCTCGGCGCGCGCGAGGAGGGGCTACGCCTGCTGCGCCTGGCGGCCGAAGGCGGCGACGGCAAGGCCGCTTACCAGTTGGGCGTGCAGGCGCTGCAGGGCGATGCCCGCCAGGCTCCGGACGGCCAGGCCGCGGCCCACTGGTGGGAGCTGGCGTTCGCCGCCGGCCATCCGCTGGCCGCCGCTCGTCTGCACCGCCTGTACCGCGATGGCGCGCCCGGTTTGGCGGCCGATCCCGAGTCGGCCGCGCGCTATGCGGCGCCCGACGAGGCGAGCGACTCAGGCCGATAACCGCTCGAGGACATGCAGGCTGTAGCCGGGCACCGCCTTGGCCAGGCGTTTGGCCTCCGAGGCCAGTTCGGCCAGCTGCGCGGCGTCCAGGTTCGGGCAGTCCTCGGCCTGCAGGCCTACCACGCCGATGGAGAGCGACAGCAGGGCGAATTCCTGACGCTGGCCCTGGCGATTGTGCGCGCTGAAACAGCCGGCCTGCAGGTGTTCTTCGCGGTAGAAGCGTCGGCACTGGCTCTGGAAATCTTCGATCAGGCGGCCGAGCTTGTCGCGCCAGTCGGCCGAGCCGAGCACCAGGAGGAAGTCGTCGCCGCCGATGTGGCCTACGAAGTCGCGCGCCGGGTCGACCTGCTCGTTCAGGCACTGCGCCAGGCACAGCAGCACCTCGTCGCCCTTGGCGTAACCGTAGAGGTCGTTGAAGGGCTTGAAGCTGTCGATGTCGACGTAGCAGATCGTCGCCGTGCGCCCCTGTTGCAGTAGGCGGGTCAGGCACTGCTGGATCGGCACGTTGCCCGGCAGCAGGGTCAGCGGGTTGGCGTGGCGCGCCTGCTGCAGCTTCTGTTCGGTGATCAGCTTGAGCACGTCGATCACCCGGCCCAGGCCGAGGTAGCGGCCGTTCTGGGTGATGATGAAGTCTTCCTCGATGCGCTGGCGCGCGCGGCTGGTGAGCAGGCGGCTGACCTTCTGCAGCGATTGCGCCAGTTCCACGGCGAGAAAGTCCTGGCTCATCAGCCGGCTGATCGGCTTGCGCGCGAACAGGTCGGTGGCGAACGGCTTGAGCAGCGCTTCGGAGAGCGAATGACGATGGACGATGCCGACCGGTTGGCGCTGCTCGTCGAGGACCGCCAGCGAGTTGAGGTTGGCCTGGGCGCGGAAGGCCTCCAGCACCTCGGCGATGGCGGTGTGCTGGTCGACCGCCGGCTGTTCGTTCAGCAGTGCGCCGAGGTCGCGACCTTCGTCGCCCAGGCCGACCTGGCCGACCTGGCCGCCCTGCAGGCGCGGCAGCAGCTGGCGGGCATCGCGCGGCGGCTTTTCCTGCGGGCGGCTGAGCAGGTAGCCCTGCACCAGGTCGACGCCCATCTCGGCCAGCACGGCCAGTTCCTCGGCCAGTTCGATGCCTTCGGCGATCACCTGGGCGCGCGAGGCTTCGGCCATCTTCAGGATGGAGCCGACGAACTCGCGCTTGACCGTGTCCAGGTGGATGCCGTCGATGAAATGGCGGTCGATCTTCACGTAGTCCGGGCGCAGTTCCGACCACAGGCGCAGGCTGGAGTAGCCGGCGCCGAGGTCGTCGAGGGCGATGGAAAAGCCCATGGCGCGGTAGTGGTGCAGGGCGTTGTCGAGCAGGGCGACGTCTTCGGTGGGCGACTGTTCGGTGAGTTCGATCACCACCTGGCTGGGCGGAATGCCGAACGCCTGCAGCAGTTGCAGGGTGCGCCCCGGCTGGTGGCTGGGATCGAGCAGGGATTCCGGCGAGACGTTGAGAAACAGCTTGCCCTCCAGGCCCTGGGCGCTGAAGCGCTGGCAGGCGCTCTTGCGGCAGGCCATCTCCAGCTCGCTCAGGCGGCCGGCGTGGCGGGCCACGGCGAACAGCGTCAGCGGCGAGTGCAGCGGGCTGTTGGAGGGGCCGCGGGTCAGCGCCTCGTAGCCGAGGATGCGCTGCTCGGACAGCGAGACGATGGGCTGGAACAGGCTGTTGAGGTCGCCGTGAGCGAGGATGATCCCCAGTGCGCTCAACTGCTCGGTGACGGTCATGGTGGTCTCGATCTGGCGAAAAAACGAAAGGGCCGGCTTGTGGCCGGCCCCCGCATTTCACGACAGTTCGATGACGCTTTGATGACGTCCGATGATTTGTCTCAGAACCTGTTTACGATCTGCTGCGCTTCGGCCCAGCTGCGTTAAAAACAGGCTCGGAAAGCCGCTTGCGGCTAACGCACCTTGGTGCGGCCCGGAGGGGCGAGCGGAGCGAGTAATGCTCATTTACAGCTCGTAAACTCCGCTTCCTCGCCTGTTTTTGCCTTGCATGGCTCTAGCTCGCGAGATCGTAAAGCAGGTTCTCAGTGCAGCGCCAGAGACGGATTCAGCCCCAGGTAGTCGAGCAGGATGCGCCCGGACTCGGCCAGGTAGGCGTCGTCTTCCGGGGTGCTCTTGTCGTCTTCCGGCGGCAGGGCGTCCTCGTCTTCCTTCTGCAGTTCCTTGAGCAGTTCCTCGCCCTTGGCCTGGCGGCGGTTGTTCTCCAGCTTCAGCTGCTTGGCCTCGACTTCGGCCTGGCGCGCGCGACGGGTGTGTTCGTTGAGGCTGACGCGGGTCTCGGCCATCAGCTGCTTGGCCAGGGTCAGGCGGTCGCGGGTAAAGACGAAGTCCGGGTCGTTGGCGGTGCGCCGGTCATGCCGGGTGGTCAGCTCGGCGAGGAAGGGCTTGATCGGATCCAGCTCGGGTTTGATCGCCGGGCGGATGCTGTCCCAGGGCAGGGCGGCGGGCAGGGCGCTCTCGCCGATGTCCTTGGTGTCCATCACGTCCGGGTAGAGGATGTCGGGGATCACCCCCTGGTGCTGGGTGCTCTGCCCGGAGACGCGGTAGAACTTGGCCAGGGTCAGCTTCAGTTCGCCGTGGTTGAGCGGCTGGATGGTCTGCACCGTGCCCTTGCCGAAGGTCTGGCCACCGAGGATCAGCGCGCGGTGGTAGTCCTGCATGGCGCCGGCGAAGATTTCCGAGGCCGAGGCGGACAGGCGGTTGACCAGCACCGCCAGCGGGCCGGTGTAATAGGTGCCGGTGTTCTCGTCGGCGAGCACATCGACGCGGCCGTCGGCGTTGCGTACCAGCACGGTGGGGCCCTGTTCGATGAACAGGCCGGTCAGTTCGGTGGCTTCCTGCAGCGAGCCGCCGCCGTTGTTGCGCAGGTCGATGACCACGCCGTCGACCTTCTCCGCCTTCAGCTCGCTGAGCAGGCGTTTGACGTCGCGGGTGGTGCTCTTGTAGTTCGGGTCTCCGGCGCGGAAGGCCTTGAAGTCCAGGTAGAAGGCCGGAATCTCGATGACCCCGAGCTTGTAGTTGCGCCCCTCGTGGGCCAGTTCGAGGACCTTCTTCTTCGCCGCCTGCTCCTCGAGCTTGACCGCCTCGCGAGTGATGGTGACCACCTTGCTGGTCTGGTCGCTGGGCGCGTTGCTCGCCGGGATCACCTCCAGGCGCACGGTGGAGCCCTTCGGCCCGCGGATCAGCTTGACCACTTCGTCCAGGCGCCAGCCGATCACATCGACCATCTCGCCGTTGCCCTGGGCCACGCCAACGATCTTGTCCGCCGGGGCGATCTGCTTGCTCTTCTCCGCCGGGCCGGCCGGCACCAGGCGCACCACCTTGACGTGCTCGTTGTCGCTCTGCAGCACCGCACCGATGCCCTCCAGCGACAGGCTCATGTTGATGTCGAAGTTTTCCGCGTTGTCCGGCGACAGGTAGGTGGTGTGCGGGTCGTAGGTGGTGGCGAAGGCATTGATATAGGCCTGGAACACGTCCTCGCCGCGGGTCTGCTTGAGCCGCGCCAACTGGTTGTTGTAGCGCTTGGTCAGCAGTTCCTGGATGTCCTTGGTGTCCTTGCCGGCGATCTTCAGACGCAGCACCTCGTCCTTGACCCGCTTGCGCCACAGCTCGTCGAGCTCGGCGCGGTTCGCCGCCCAGGGCGCCTTCTCGCGGTCCACTTCGAGGCTCTCGTCGACGCCGAAGTCGATCTTGTCGACGCCCTTGGCCAGCTCGGCCAGGGCGAATTCCAGGCGCTCCTGCAGGCGCACCAGGTGGCGGCGGTAGATGACGAAGCCGGGTTCGAGGTCGCCGCTTTTCAGCAGGTCGTCGAACTTGGTGCGCCACTGGTTGAACTCGGCGATATCGGCGGCGGTGAAGTAGCTGCGCGCCGGGTCGAGCAACTTGAGGTAGTTGTCGTAGATCTGCAGCGAACGTTCGTCGTTCAGCGGTGGCTTGTTGTAGTGGTGGCGCCTGAGCAGTTCCACCACGTTGAGGCTGGCAATCACCTGCTCGCGATCCGGCTGCAGGTAGTCCCAGTCGGCGGCACTGGTGGTCTTGGCCGCCAACGGCAGGGCACTGAGGCCGAGGACGAGGGCGAGGGCGGTGCTTGCGAGAGAGCGCTTCATGCTGATTCGACGTAGTGGCAGGTGATAACGCATATTAGGCCGTAATTGAGCGCGCCAGGTTCCGTTGGCGCCAGGCGGGAGGCCGACGGTCGACGTCGGGCCCGATTTCACTTCCACTATGGGGGCAGCATGAAGGCATTGCAAGGCGTCGAAGGGCGGGCACAGTGGCTGGAACAGCCGGCGCAGGCGTGCGACGTGGGGCAGATTCGGGTCAGGGTGGCCGCCGCCGGTCTCAACCGCGCCGACCTGCTGCAGCGCGCCGGTCTCTATCCGCCGCCGCCCGGCGCCAGCGAGGCGCTGGGCCTGGAATGCGCCGGGGTCATCAGCGAGGTGGGGCCGGGTAGCGCCTGGCAGGTGGGCGACCGCGTCTGCTGCCTGCTGGCCGGCGGCGGCATGGCCGAGGAGGTGGTGGTCGATGCCCGTCACGCCCTGCCGGTGCCCGAGGGGCTGAGTCTGGTCGAGGCGGCGGTGTTGCCGGAGGTCTATGCCACGGCCTGGCTCAACCTGTTCCAGCTCGGCGCCTTGAAGCCGGGCGAGAAGGTGCTGCTGCATGCCGGCGCCAGCGGCGTGGGGTCGGCAGCCATCCAGCTGTGCAAGGCATTCGGCAGCCCCTGCTGGGTCAGCGTCGGTTCGCCCGAGCGGCTGGCCTATTGCGAGGGGCTCGGCGCCCAGGGGGGCGTGCTGCGCGGCGACGACCTGCAGGGCCTGCGCGATTTCGGCCCCTTCGATGTGATTCTCGACCCGGTCGGCGGTCAGTACGCGACGCTCAACCTGGAACTGCTGGCGCGCGACGGGCGCTGGATCAATATCGGCCTGATGGGCGGGCGCGAAGCCAAGTTGGACCTGGCACAGGTGCTGGGCAAACGCATTCAGCTGATCGGCTCGACCCTGCGCAACCGCGACGACCAGTTCAAGGCCGACCTGTTGCGCGACCTGCAGCAGCAGGTCTGGCCGCTGTTCGTCGAGGGCCGCTTGAAGCCGCAACTGGAGCGCAGTTTTGCGCTCAAAGACAGCGAAGCGGCGTTCGAGACACTCGCCGGTAATCGGGTTGCAGGTAAAATCGCGCTGCTTATCGATCCCGATCTTGTCTGAGCAAGAGCTCTAGCCCGCGTCTGGCGCGGGCTCGGCCAGCGATTGGCTGATTCAATCAATATCATGGCCGTAATCAATAAGCTTTTTTTCGTTAGGCCGCTAAGATACGCCCTGTAAATTTTCAACCCTCACAGAAACCTCAGAAGGAGTCAGAGATGTCCCTCATCAACACTCAGGTACAGCCGTTCAAGGCCAACGCTTTCCACGCTGGCGAGTTCGTCGAAGTCACCGAGCAGAGCCTGAAGGGCAAGTGGTCCGTGCTGATCTTCATGCCGGCCGCCTTCACCTTCAACTGCCCGACCGAGATCGAAGACGCCGCCAACAACTACGCCGAGTTCCAGAAGGCCGGTGCCGAGGTCTACATCGTGACCACCGACACCCACTTCTCGCACAAGGTCTGGCACGAAACCTCGCCGGCCGTTGGCAAGGCGCAGTTCCCGCTGATCGGCGACCCGACCCACGCCCTGACCAACGCTTTCGGCGTGCACATCGCCGAAGAAGGTCTGGCCCTGCGCGGCACCTTCGTGATCAACCCGGAAGGCGTGATCAAGACCGTTGAGATCCACTCCAACGAAATCGCTCGCGACGTCTCCGAGACCCTGCGCAAGCTGAAGGCCGCTCAGTACACCGCCGCCAACCCGGGCCAGGTTTGCCCGGCCAAGTGGAAAGAAGGCGAAGCCACTCTGGCGCCGTCGCTGGACCTGGTTGGCAAGATCTAAATCTGCCAGCTCCCTTTCCGGTCTGTCACAGGCCGGAAAGGACCAACTCTGCGCTGTTTGGGCCATCAACCGGCCCTTGTGGTGCCCGATGCCCGGGCGCGATCCGTCCGGGCATTTTATTGCCTGCCATTCAGGGCAGGCCACCCAGCGGGTTGTCGCAGCGCGACGTTAAAAATTGTTCCCGACAATCTTTTAATCGCCCCGAATTCTTGTCATTGAGGACTCTCCACCATGTTGGACGCCAATCTGAAAACCCAGTTGAAGGCCTATCTGGAAAAGGTCACCCAGCCGTTCGAGATCGTCGCGTCCCTCGATGACAGCGCGAAATCCCAGGAGCTGCTGGGCCTGCTCCAGGACATCGTCGGCCTGACCGACAAGATCACCCTGAAGACCGACGGCAGCGATGCCCGCCGTCCGTCTTTCGCCCTGAATCGTCCGGGCGAAGACACCGGCGTTGCCTTCGCCGGTATCCCCATGGGCCACGAGTTCACCTCGCTGGTGCTGGCGCTGCTGCAGGTGGGCGGCCACCCGTCCAAGCTGGACGCCGACACCATCGCGCAGATCAAGAGCATCCAAGGCAAGTTCGAGTTCGAGACCTACTTCTCGCTGAGCTGCCAGAACTGCCCGGACGTGGTCCAGGCGCTGAACCTGATGGCCGTGCTCAACCCCAACATCCGCAACGTCTCCATCGACGGTGCGCTGTTCCAGGAAGAGGTCGAGCGTCGCCAGATCATGGCCGTGCCGAGCATCTACCTGAACGGTGAGGTCTTCGCTTCCGGGCGCATGGAAGTGAAGGAAATCCTCGCCAAGATCGACACCGGCGCCGCCAACCGCGACGCCGAGAAGATGAGCGCCAAGCAGGCCTTCGACGTGCTGGTGGTCGGTGGTGGCCCGGCGGGTGCTTCGGCTGCGATCTACGCCGCGCGTAAAGGCATCCGTACTGCCATTGCCGCCGAGCGCTTCGGTGGCCAGGTGCTCGACACCATGGCCATCGAGAACTTCATCTCGGTGAAGGAAACCGAAGGGCCGAAACTGGTGCGCGCCCTGGAAGAGCACGTCAAGGAATACGAAGTCGACGTGATGAACCTGCAGCGTGCGTCGGCTCTGGTACCGGCCAGCAGCGAAGGCGGCCTGCACGAAGTCAAATTCGAGAACGGCGCTTCGCTCAAAGCCAAGACCGTGATTCTGTCGACCGGCGCACGCTGGCGCGAGATGGGTGTGCCCGGCGAGCAGGAATACAAGGCCAAGGGCGTGTGCTTCTGCCCGCACTGCGACGGCCCGCTGTTCAAGGGCAAGCGTGTGGCGGTGATCGGCGGCGGTAACTCCGGCGTCGAAGCGGCCATCGACCTGGCCGGCATCGTCGCCCACGTCACCCTGCTGGAATTCGCCGACAGCCTGCGTGCCGACGCCGTGCTGCAGAAGAAGCTGGGCAGCCTGCCCAACGTGACCGTGATCAAGAGCGCGCAGACCACCGAGGTCAAGGGCGACGGTCAGAAGGTCACCGGCCTGGTGTACAAGGATCGCACCACCGAGGAGCTGCACAGCATCGAGCTGGAAGGCATCTTCGTGCAGATCGGCCTGCTGCCCAACAGCGACTGGCTCAAGGGCACCGTCGAGCTCAACCGCTTCGGCGAGATCATCGTCGATGCCAAGGGCGCGACCAATATCCCCGGCGTATTCGCGGCTGGTGACGTGACCACCGTGCCGTACAAGCAGATCGTCATCGCCATGGGCGAAGGCTCGAAGGCATCGTTGTCTGCCTTCGATCACCTGATCCGCCATAGCTGATCGGTTGCTGCATGAATGAAAAAGGCCACCCCTAGGGGTGGCCTTTTTCGTAGTACGCCGTGCGTGACCCTTATTCATCGGTGCGCACGGCGCACCCTACAGGGATGGCATCGCTCAGCGCTTCAGACCGCCCAGGGTCAGCGGCATCTGACGGTTCACATCCTTGTACAGCAGGTAGCGGAAGCGGCTCGGGCCGCCGGCGTAGCAGGCCTGCGGGCAGAAAGCGCGCAGCCACATGAAGTCGCCGGCCTCGACCTCGACCCAGTCCTGGTTCAGGCGGTACACCGCCTTGCCTTCCAGCACGTACAGGCCGTGTTCCATGACGTGGGTTTCGGCGAAGGGGATCACGCCGCCCGGCTCGAAGTTGACGATGTTGACGTGCATGTCATGGCGCATGTCGCTGATCTCGACGAAGCGTGTGGTGCTCCAGCGGCCTTCGGTGCCCGGCATGACGATCGGCTCGATGTCCTGCTCGTTGGTGACGAAGGCTTCCGGATAAGGCACGCCTTCGACCGGTTGATAGGCCTTGCGCAGCCAGTGGAAGCGCACGGCCTGGCTGCCGTTGTTGCGCAGCGACCAATCGCTCTGCGGCGGGATGAAGGCGTAGCTGCCCGGACGCATGGCGTGCTGGGTGCCATTGAGGGTCAGGCTGAATTCGCCTTCGACGACGAAGATCACGCCTTCGGCAGTGGCGTCCAGCTCGGGCTTGTTGCTGCCGCCGTTCGGGCCGACTTCGACTATGTACTGCGAGAAGGTTTCGGCGAAGCCGGTCAGCGGGCGGGCGATGACCCACATGCGCATGTTGTCCCAGAACGGCAGGTGGCTGGTGACGATGTCACGCATCACGCCTTTGGGGATCACGGCGTAGGCTTCGGTGAACATGGCGCGGTCGGTCAGCAGTTGCTCCTGACCTGGGTGACCGCCATGGGGGGCGTAGTAGTAGGGCGATTTGCTCATCGAGAGATTGCCTCGGCGGGTGAATGGCGCAGGGATGGCTCCCGGCGCGGAAAATGGGCTCCCATGCACTATAGGAATTCGCGGCTGGATTCGGAAATTAAATAGTAGAATGCCTGCCAGTGGCTTTCATGATGGGTGGCGACATGCTCGATCCCGTGCTGTTACGCAGTTTTCTCGCCGTGGTGCAGACCGGGGGCTTCACCCGCGCGGCCGCCAGTCTGCACCTGACCCAGTCCACCGTCAGCCAGCAGGTGCGGCGCCTGGAGGAGCAGCTCGGCGCCGAGCTGCTCGACCGCAGTGGCCGCTACGTGGTGACCACCACCGAGGGCGAGCGCCTGCTGGGCTACGCCAACCGTATCGTCGCGCTGATGGATGAAGCCATGCTGGCGCTGGGGCAAAGTGCGGTGGAAGGCGAGGTGCGTCTCGGTGTACCGGACGATTTCGCCGCCAATAGCCTGACCCCCTATCTGGCCGATTTCGCCGACGCCCATCCGGGTATCCGCCTGGAGATCACCAGCGGTCTCAGCCACGACGTGTGGCGCGCCTTCAACGCCGGCGAACTGGATCTGGCGCTGATCAAGCAGCGCGCCGGCAGCGCCAAGGGCCTGGCCAGCTGGGCCGAGCCGCTGGCCTGGCTCGACAGCCGCG
>NZ_AVOF01000068.1:0-10366 GCF_000465935.2 Pseudomonas sp. EGD-AK9 | reverse complement strand
ACGCGGGCGCAGGCGGTATCGAGCACGTCCACCGCCTTGTCCGGCAACTGACGACCGGCCAGGTAGCGCGCCGACAGCTCGGCGGCGGCGACCACCGCGTCGTCGCGCAGGTAGATGCCGTGACTCTTCTCATACACCGGCGCCAGGCCGCGCAGGATGGTCACCGCCTCATCGACGCTCGGCTCGTGCAGCTGCACCGGCTGGAAGCGACGGGCCAGCGCCGGGTCCTTCTCGAAGTACTTTTTGTATTCGCTCCAGGTGGTGGCGGCGATGGTGCGCAGCTCACCGCGAGCCAGCGCTGGCTTGAGCAGGTTGGCGGCATCGCCGCTGCCGGCCTGGCCACCGGCGCCGATCAGGGTGTGGGCCTCGTCGATAAACAGGATGATCGGCTTGGGCGAGGCCTTGACCTCGTCGATCACGCCCTGCAGGCGGCGCTCGAACTCGCCCTTGACGCTGGCGCCGGCCTGCAGCAGGCCGAGGTCCAGGCACAGCAGCTCGACGCCCTTGAGCACCTGCGGCACCTCGCCGGTGGCGATGCGCAGGGCCAGGCCCTCGACGATGGCGGTCTTGCCCACGCCGGCCTCGCCGACGACTATGGGGTTGTTCTTGCGCCGGCGGGCGAGGATATCGACCATCTGGCGGATCGCGCCGTCGCGGCACAGCACCGGGTCGAGCTTGCCGTCGCGGGCCTGCTGGGTGAAGTTGTGGGTAAAGCGCGCCAGGTTCGACTCGCCCGGCGCCGCCGCTTTGCCGCCCGCGGCCTGCGGCTGCTGGCTAAGGGCGAAGTCGCGCAGACGCTCGGCATTGAGCTTGCTCAGCAGCGTCTGATAACGGCTGCCGGCGTAGCGCATGGGATTGCGCAGCAGGGCGAGGATCAGCGCGGCCTGGTCGATCTGGCTGGCGCCCAGCTCCAGGTTGGCCACCAGCAGGGCGTCCTGCAGCCACTGCACCAGCTCGGCAGAAAATACCGGGTTGCGCGACTCGCTGTGCTCGCCGCGCGGCTGCAACGCCTGGGCCAGCTCGCCGGCATCGATCTCGGCATCCTGCAGGGCACGCGCCAGCAGGCTTTCCGGGCGCTCGAGCAGGCCCAGCAGCAGATCCTCGACGAGGATCTTGTTGCCGCCGCGTACCACGCAGCGTTCGGCGGCCATCTCCAGGTCGCGCTTGCTCGCGGCGTCCAGGGCTTGAACCAGTTGTTGCAGGTCGACGTTGATCATTGCTCTCTCTTTCCCTAGTGAGTCTTGCTGCCGAGGGTGACCAGACCGTCGGCGTTCTCGCGACCGAGCCAGGTGGTCCAGCCCAGCAGGCAGGGGTTGCCTTCACCGATGCGCAGGTCGCGGATTTCGTCCTGACGCAGCTCCAGGCGGATGTCGTAGTCCAGCGGATCGCGCAGGGTGAAGCGCACCAGCGCACAGAGCGGCTGGTAACCCGTGCCGATCGGCAAGAACTCGTGAAAGCGCGTCCAGCCCAGCTGACGCACGTGGATGCGGAACTTGCCGCCGCGGTCGCGGACGCGCTCGCCGAGCACAGTGTCTTCGCCGAGCAGGCTGTTGGCACGGCCGAGGCGGTTGCGCTGCTCCTCCAGCACCACCACCTGGCGTTCCAGGCACTGCTCGATGAACAGTTCGGCGTGCTTGAAGTAGTAACGCAGCACCGACTCGATCAGCGCCGCCGAGTGGGCGCGCAGGCTGAGCAGGCCGAGGTAGGGCAGCAGGCGCTTCCAGTTCAGCTCCTGGGCCTGGCGGATCTGCTCGCTGCCCAGGCCGACCAGGGCAAACAGGTGCGCGGAGAAGGCGTCCATCGCCCCGCTCTGGAAGCTGGCGCGGTAGCGGTACTTCTGCCAGATCGGCAGCAACAGGCGCTGCAGACGGTTGTTGAACAGGTCGAGGAAGTCGCGGGTCGGGTTGCCGTCCTCGCTGTCGCCCAGGGCCTGCTCGCTGTAGAAGGCCGGCAACGGCGAGCCGCCGCCGAACAGGCCGACCAGGTTGACGCGCATGCGCGCGCGCAGCTCGCCGTGCTCCTCGAAGAACTGCACGCGATCGATATCGCTGCCAGGGAAACCCAGGCTCGGGTTGGCCTGGAATTCCAGGTACTCGTAGAGGCGCTCCTCATCCAGTTGCGGATGGGCGACCTTGAGGCGCTCCAGCACCAGCTGTACGGCCTGGAACAGGCTGTACTCGCGGATGCCTTTGCTCAATCGAGTTAGAGCAGGGGCTGTTGCCCCATACGTGGCGTCCATTTGTACAACTCTCCCTGTGTGCTCTGAACGTGCAGCTCGTGGTAGCTGTTGAGGCTGGCGTAGAGGGCGAAAAACTCATTGAGTACCGAAGCGAAGAGGAACAGGTCGCCCTCGCCCAGGTAGCCGTCCGGGTTCATGCTCAGTTCGGTGCGCACGCCGCGCACCGGCAGGCCGCGGTGCAGGCGGTCGACATGGCGGTGGCCGATGCTCTTGAGGCCGCCGAGCAGGCGCTTGCTGACGCGCTCGGCGTGCTGGTCGTAGTAGCGCGGCAGGTCGTAGGTCTCGAGGATTACCTTGAGCGCCTCGACGTTGGCCAGCGACAGGTAGTTCAGCGACATGTTGGAAATCAGCTTCCAGAGGAAATCGCGGTGCAGCGGCGGCGCATAGCAGGGGGTGACCGCGCTGATGTTGCGGAAGCTGAGAAAATCCGGGGTGTCCTCGCTGGGCAGGCAGATATCGCCCAGGCTCAGCTGACGCGGCAGATTCTGGTTGGTACAGGTCAGCTCGATGGACAGCGTCTCGTGCTGGTCGAGGTTGCGCAGGCCGAAGCTGAGCCAGGTCTCCAGGCCGTCGCCGAGCATCGACGGCTGCTGACGCACGCTGTAGTGCGGGCGCGCCACCGGCACGTCGAAGCTGGGGTCGTGCTCGAACGACTCGAACGGCACGTACTCCTCGTAGCCCATGCCGCCCGGCTTCCAGCCGGTGACGCGGTCCACCGAGAACACGCCGCAGTGCTGCGCGTCGAATTCGGCCGGCAGCAGCAGGTACTGGTCCTGCTTGCCGTCGAGGCGGATCGGGATGGCGTCGTGCTGGAACAGGTTGACCACCGGCGTGCAGTACAGGCGCACGTTTTCCAGGGTCGGGCGGATGCGCTGCACGCCGGCCTTGTGGATATCGAAGCGCAGCTCCAGACCGCGCGCCTGCTTGAGCAGATCCTCGGGCAAGCTGTGAATGGCATCCAGGCCGAGCAGGTCGACGAAGAGGAACTTGTCCTGGAAGGCGAAGTATTCCTGCAGATAGCGGTAGCCGCGGAAGGTATTGAGCGGGTAGGGGATCAACGCCTCGTCTTCGGCGAAGCCCACCGGCTGCACCTGCTCGGGCTTGAGCTGCAGCGTGCCCAGGGTCTGGCCAAAGGCATCCTGCATGGGCTTGCCGGCCGCATCGAGCAACACCAACTGGATGCCGCCGAGATTGCGCAGCAGCGCCAGGTAAAGCATCTGGCCGATATAGCGCTCGCCGGCCAGGTGCAGACGCAGCTTGTTCAGGCCGATCTCGCCGATATGGCCGTCGGCGCTCATGCCCAGACGCAGGCTGAGCAGCGCGCCGTCACCCTTGACCGAGTAGTCCAGGCCGTTCAGCGCCAGCGGCAGCACCTCGGTGGGGTAGCAGGTACGAAAGCGGCAGGTGACGCCCTCGATGGCCTTGGCCTCCACCGGCGTGCCGCGCTTGACCGGCAACGCCGGACCGGGACGGGTCAGCGGGTCGAACTGCAGCATGCTGAAGGCCGGCAGCGGACGCATGTAGTTCGGCCACAGCAGGTGCATCAGCGAATGGGTCAGCTCCGGCAGCTCGTCGTCGAGCTTCTGCCGCAGACGCCCGGTAAGGAAGGCGAAACCTTCGAGCAGACGCTCGACATCCGGATCACGCCCGGCCTGGCCGAGGAACGGCGCCAGCGCCGGGCTGCGCTCGGCGAAGCGCTTGCCCAATTGGCGCAGGGCGGTGAGTTCGCTTTGGTAGTAGTGGTTGAAAGACATCAGGCAGGGGACTCCGTGTCGTCGCCGGCAAAGGCTTCCTGCAATTGCACGTATTCACGCCAGGCTTCTGGGTGGGCGGGGTCTTGCAGCCACTCTTGGCGCTGCTCTCGAGTCAGCGATTGCCAGTAGGGCCACCAACAGTGCTGCCACCAGTGCTCGAGGTTGCCTTGCAGGCTACCCAAACCGCTTGCGTCGACACCGGGAAATGCCTCCCATGGCGCAGGCGGTACGAGCAAAGAGGGCGAGAACTGTTTCATCACCGTCATCTCAACCGCCAATCAACACGGTGCCGGAGCCAGCCACCACGGTATTGCCATGGCTGCCGACTGAACCCACCACCGCCGCCGGCTTGCCGTTGATCAGCACGGTGGGAATCACCGCGCCGGCCATGGCGCCGCCGCAGGCGGAGGCGTCGCCCATGCGCGCGGCGGGCAGGCTGTCGAACAGCACGTCGGGCGAGCCGGCGGCGATCGGGTTGGTGCCGTGGCCGGGAATCGGGCAGGCGGTGGGATCGCCGAGGCGGGCTGCGGGTTTACCGGACATGTGAGGCTCCTGGGTTGACCTTGACTTGACCGCTGCCGTCCAGGCTCGCGGAGAAACTGACCTGACGTTTGATACCGTCTATTTCCAGCAGCGCGTCGATGGCGAAGGCCTGACGCAAAGGGTCATGAGTGCGCGGCAGGGAGATCACGCGCACCTGGGTCAGACGGGGTTCGTACGCTTCGATGAAACGTTCGATGGCGATACGCGCCTGCTGCAACGAGTCGTGCAGCGACAGGCGCATATCGTTCAAATCGGGCAACCCGTAGTCGGGCAGCGTCTGCACGCTGCCCGCACGGGTGCTGAGCATCTTGGCCAGATGGGCAGCCACCGAGGCCATGGCGGCGACCTCGCGGCTCCAGCCGGCACGTTGGCCGGCCTCGCCACCGAGGCGCTCGAACAGGCTGCCGTAGGCCATGGCTGCTTACTCCTTGTCCAGCTTGCCGACCAGCGACAGGGTGAAGTCGGCACCCATGTACTTGAAGTGCGGGCGCACGTTCAGGCTGACGCGGTACCAGCCCGGCTCGCCTTCGACATCGCTGACGATGACCTGGGCGGCACGCAGCGGACGACGGCTACGCACTTCGGAGCTTGGGTTCTCCTGGTCGGCGACGTACTGGCGAATCCACTTGTTCAGCTCCAGCTCGAGGTCGGTACGCTCTTTCCAGGCACCGATCTGCTCGCGCTGCAGCACTTTCAGGTAGTGAGCCAGGCGGTTGACGATGAACATGTAAGGCAGCTGGGTGCCCAGCTTGTAATTCAGCTCGGCGGTCTTGCCTTCTTCGCTGATGCCGAAGAACTTCGGCTTCTGCGCCGAGTTGGCGGAGAAGAACGCGGCGTTGTCGCTGCCCTTGCGCATGGTCAGGGCGATAAAGCCTTCTTCCGCAAGTTCATATTCGCGACGGTCGGAAACCAGCACCTCGGTGGGGATCTTGGTCTCGATCTCGCCCATGCTCTCGAAGTGGTGCAGCGGCAGGTCTTCCACCGCGCCACCGCTCTGCGGGCCGATGATGTTCGGGCACCAGCGGAACTTGGCGAAGCTGTCGGTCAGACGGCTGGCGAAGGCGTAGGCGGTGTTGCCCCACAGGTAGTGCTCGTGGCTGTTGGCCACGTTTTCCTTGTAGACGAAGGTCTTCACCGGGTTGTCTTCCGGGTCGTACGGGTTGCGCAGCAGGAAGCGCGGTACGGTGAGGCCGACGTAGCGGGCGTCTTCCTGCTCGCGGAAGCTTTGCCACTTGGTGAATTGCGGGCCTTCGAAATGGTCTTTCAGGTCCTTCAGATCCGGCAGGCCGGTGAAGGTCTCCAGGCCGAAGAATTTCGGGCCGGCGGCGGCGATGAAGGGGGCGTGGGACATGCAGGCCACCGAGGCGACGTACTGCAGGGTCTTGACGTCCGGGGCGCTCGGATCGAAGAAGTAGTTGGCGATCAGGGCGCCGACCGGCTGGCCACCGAACTGGCCGTACTCGGCGGTGTAGATGTGCTTGTACAGGCCGGACTGAACGATTTCCGGGCTGTCCTCGAAGTCATCGAGCAGGTCCTGCTTGGAGGCGTTGAGGATCTCCAGCTTGATGTTCTCGCGGAAGTTGGTGCGATCCACCAGCAGCTTGAGGCCACGCCAGGAGGATTCCAGGGCCTGGAAGTCCGGGTGGTGAAGGATCTCGTCCATCTGCCGGCTGAGCTTGGCGTCGATCTCCGCGATCATGCGGTCGACCATGGCCTTCTTCACCGGCTCGTTTTCGTTCTGCGGCTTGAGCAGCTCTTCGATGAAGGCCGAGACGCCGCGCTTGGCGATGTCGTAGGCCTCGTCATCGGGGGTCAGTTTGGTCTCGGCGATGATGCGGTCGAGAATGCCGAGTTCGGCGGCGCTGTGGCTGCTTTCTACGGCTGCGCTAGTCGTGCTCATGAATATGCGTCCTTGTCAGTGAGAATCAGGAATCCAGCTTGTCTTTGGCGGCCAGGCCCAGCTCGCCGAGCACGCGGTCGCGCGAGTCGTCGTCGGCGAGCACGCTCTCGATCGCCTTGCGGAAGGCCGGGGCGTTGCCCAGCGGGCCTTTGAGGGCGACCAGGGCGTCGCGCAGTTCCATCAGCTTCTTCAGCTCGGGGACCTGCTCGACCAGGTTGGCGGGGTTGAAGTCCTTCATCGAGTTGATGCGCAGCTGCACGGCCAGCTCGTCACCTTCCTGCTCGTCCTGCAGGCGGTTCGGCACGGCGAAGGTCAGGTTCAGCTCCTGCTTGGCCAGCACCTCGTCGAAGCTGTTCTTGTCGATGCTGATGGGCTTGCGGTCTTCGATCTTGCGATCGTCGGCACGCTGGGTGAAATCGCCGAGCACCATGAGTTTCAGGGGCAGTTCGATTTCTTCCTGGGCGCCGCCGGTGGCGGGTTTGAAGGTGACGTTGATGCGTTCCTTGGGGGCTACCGAGCCTTCTTTGGCCATGGGTTTTCTCCTTTGCGTTGATGGCCCGGAGGCCTTGATTGGCGTGTTGGCGCCTTACTCCAGCACCACCTCGAGGTCGAGGTGGCACAACCTGCGATAGATCTCGTCCTTGCTGTCGCGCACCGCATGGTTCTGCGGCAGCAGCTCGCAGCAGTTGTGCAGCAGGCGCAGCACTTCCAGGGCGAGATCGGGTTCCCACTCGCCGAGGCCGGAAGCCTGCAGCGTCTGGTCGAGCGATTCGAGTTGGGTCTTGGCCAGTTCGTACTTCTTCGCGGCGAAGCACAGGCGGGCCAGGGTCAGTTGCCAGAAGAAGCGCTCGCGGCCGCCGCGCGCCCGATTGAGGCCCTGCTTGAGCTGCTGCACCGCAGCCTTCAGGCCGTCCTTGCGCAGCTGCGGCAGCACCTGCTGCAGCGCCTCTTCCCAGGGCGGGGTGGCGCCCGGTTCGCTGGTCGCGGGCTTCTTCTCGGTTTCCGGGGCCTGCAGATGGGGCAGCACGTAGGCGCCGATCCAGGCGCGGGTCTCGCCGTCGGCGAAGGGCACGCCGTCGTGGAAACGCAGTTCGTCGAGGCCGGGCACGCGCTGCAGGAACAGGGCGAGCTGGATTTCCACTTCGCGCATGGCCTGCTCGGCCTTAAGCTCCTGCAGGCATTCCCAGACCAGGCGCTGGCCATCGAGCCAGAACGGCGCGCGGGCGATGCTGGCTTCCAGATCCGCCAGCAGGTCGGCGTAGGCGCCCTGGGCGAAGCGCTCCTGGTACGAGGCCAGCTTGTCGGCCGGCAGGCCGCGCAGGGCGGTGATCTGTTCGGCGTTGCGCTCGGGCAGCGACTCGATGGGCAGCCACAGCAGGGTGCGCGCCAGGCGCAGCGGCTTGAGGTCGGTGGCCTTGTTCTTCAGCCACCAGGCGCACAGCGGGCGGGCGGCGTCCTGCTGGCTGCGCAGGGCCTTGTGCGCGTCCTTCTCGTTCTCGATGGGGCCGCTGCCGGTGATGATCTGGGTGGCGACCTGCTTGACCTGGGCGATGGCGGCGCCGACCGCGCCCGGCTCGGCCTGGCCCTGGCTGGCGCGGTTGATCTGCTCGTCGAGCCGGCGGCACAGCGGCAACAGCAGCGGCGAGTCCTCGCCGAGGTGGCTCGACAGGGCGGCTTCCAGACCGTGCAGGTGTTCGGCCAGACGGCGAAACAGCGGCAGCTGCTCGCCGATCGGCACGTGTTCGGCCAGCGCCTGCTCCAGGCGCGGCAGCAGCCAGTTGATGGCGGCGGTGCGGGTCCGCGCCTTGCGCGGATGCAACTCGTGCCAGTGGTGTTCGCAGAGGTAGTGCAGCAGGTTCAGACCGGCCTGCAGGCCGGCGAAGGATTCGCGCTGGAACAGGCCCCAGGTCAGCCAGGTGGCGGCGCGCAGATCCTTGGATTGGGTGGTCAGCAGGTTCTCGCTGCCCTCGCGCACCTTCTGCCAGTCGATGGCGCCGGTTTCGTGCAGGGAAGCAGCCTTGCCCAGCTCGGTTTCCAGCATTTCGTATTCGCTGGAATAACGCACATCTTCGCCGGCGAAGTTCCCTTCATTAATAGGGGTTTTGGCCAGATTGAGATAATGCGCAGTGAGCTTGCTGGAGTAGGTCATTCCATGACTCAAATAATTAAGTGGGCAACTTCCACGGCCGTGCAAATGGCCATCCGGCCTTTGCCAAAACACCGCAGTGCGCAACTTTTTGCGCAGTTGTTTGTGCAACAACTTGCGCAAGATCCTTATGGGACGGGCATCCTAGCCCTATGCCAGCAGGTGGGCAACCGCCCGAAGTGTGAAATACCTAACATTCGACGACATCTTACAAATTATTACTGGAACGTCAGCTCGGCTAATTTGTCGCGCCTTCGGAGCAAGTTGTTATCGGTGTTTCGACTGTAGGAGAAGTTGTTTCAGACTTGTAAGAAATGTCTTACTGGCAAATTAGTGGCGCATCACAGTTAATGGCACTTTAATACTGCTTTTTGTGACGTTGGCCACTGTTCGCCAGATGCCGTTGTGCCAGGTCGGGCCCAACCACTCGCCCGACCTGACAATGGCTCAGCCGGCCAGGACCTCGCTGGACAGGCGCAGTCGCAGAGCGTGCCGTTCGTCGGCGGCCAGGCGCACCACGTCCTCCATGACGTTGGCCGTCTCGATGCACAGCATGCCCTGCCAGGCCTCGGCGGCGAACTGCGACAGGCGCTTGGCCTTGTCGATCCAGGGGTTCCACAGCACCGCCGAGCGCGAGCCGCTGCTGTCCAGGTGGATGCGCCGGCCCCAGCCCGGATCGACGATGCTCAGCCGCGCCGGGGTGCCGAGGTAGATGCGGTCGGTTTCGCCGGCGAACTGCAGGGCGCCGTCCTGGCGGCGCTCGCGCCAGTCGTCGAGGGTGTCGAGGTAGCGGCAGCCGTCCAGCCCTTCGACGCCGACCTGGCGCACGTCACTGACGGCGAAGTAGCTGTGCAGCGCCTGGCTGATGACCAACGGCTCGTCGCCCTGGTTATGCGTCTCGAGATTCAGCGCGAGGTCCTCGCCGAGGCGGATGTCCAGCTGCAGGCGGGCGGCATGCGGCCAGCCGGGCAGCAGGTGCTGGCGGCTGTCGAAGACGAAGCGCAGGGTCACCGCATCGCCGTCCTCGTCGATCCCCAGCAGCTGCCAGTCGAGGCCACGCACCAGGCCGTGACTGGGCGCCAGTCCGGGCTGATAGGCGGCCTGCACGGCGGGCGGGTTGCAGCGCAGGTCGCCGAACCAGGGCCAGCACACCGGCACCCCGCCGCGCACGCTCTGGCCGCGCTCATAGGCGGCCTGCTCGCTGAGCCAGATCAGCGGCGGCTGGCCGTCGGGCTGGTAACTGAGGATCTGCGCGCCCTGCTGGGCCACCAGCAACTCGGCGTGCGCCGTGCGCACGCGCCAGCAGGTCAGTTGATCGAGTTCCACCCGCTCCACCAGCGGGCTCTGTTTGACTGCACTCATGACGGCATTCCTTCTGTCTATTGCCGAATCAGTGTGAACCCGGGGCCTGGCAAAGGCCAGATACTGGCACCCGGCCTGACCTGAAGCATTGTTGGCCGCCCGCGGCTGACCTAGGCTGGTTGACGAGCCGAGGAGTGCGCGGATGGGTAAAGGATGGATAGCCATACCGCTGCTGGCGGCGGCGCTGGCGGCGGCCTGGTGGTGGAGCCGGCCGCAGCCGCTGGCGGTGCGCCTGGTGACGGTGGAACGAGGTGCGGTGGAGACCCTGGTGGCCAACACCCGCGCCGGCACGCTCAAGGCCTGCCGGCGCACCCAGCTGTCGTTCAACCTGGGCGCCCAGGTGACCGAGCGCCTGGTGGAGGAAGGTCAGCGGGTGGACGCCGGCCAGGTGCTCATGCGCCTGCGCCAGGATGACCGCCAGG
>NZ_AVOF01000067.1:0-10456 GCF_000465935.2 Pseudomonas sp. EGD-AK9 | reverse complement strand
CATTTCCGTCGCCGTCTCGATGCCGGTAAAACCGCCGCCGGCCACCACCACGGTATTGCGCGCCGCCGTCTGCGGGCGCTGCGCCAGGCCCAGCAGGTGCTGCTCCAGGCGCGCCGCTTGCTCGATCTCGTCCACGTCGAACAGGTGCGCGTCCATCCCCGCCTGCGTCGGGCGCAGCAGGCGGCTGCCGGAGGCCAGCACCAGGCGCTGGTAGCCCAGCTCGGCGACGCGGCCGGCGGCGTTGCGGTAGCTGACCTGCTGGCGCTGCGGATCGATGCCCTCGGCGCTGCCCTGGACGAACTCGACGCCCACCGCTGCCAGCAGCGCTGTCAGCGGCGCCTGCATGGTATGCACCTCGGGCTCGTAGAAACGCGGGCGGATGCGCAGCTGCGGCTGCGGCGCGAGCAGGGTCACGGCGATATCCGTGCGCCCGTGCCGGTCGAGCAGGCGCATGGCGCTCAGCGCGCTCCATACCCCGGCGAAACCGCCACCGACAATCAGAATGCGTTGTTTCATCTGGTACTCCTGGCTTGGGCTCTTGGTGTTTGACGGGCCCATGCTAGGAGAGGAGCATTTCGGCAGAAATGACAGATACCCCGGAAATCATGCCAAACCGTCCGCGCACCATCCTTTTTCTCGCCTATCCGCAAGTCGGGTTGCTCGACCTCACCGGCGCGCAGACCGTGTTCTGGGCCGCCAGCAAGGCCATGCACGCGCGCGGCCTGCCCGGCTACCAGCGCCTGACCGCCAGCCTGCCGGGCGGCCTGGTCGGCAGCGCCGAGGGCCTGGTGGTGCAGACCCAGGCGCTGGCCGAGGTGCCGCTGGCGCAGGTCGACACCCTGATCGTGCCGGGCGCACCGGAAATCGAACGGGCGGTGGCCGAGTCCGCCGAGCTGATCGCCTGGATCGGCGCCAACGCACGGCGGGTACGGCGCACCGCCTCGGTGTGCAGCGGCACCTTCCTGCTGGCCGAGGCGGGGTTGCTGGAAGGCAAGCGCGCGGCGACCCACTGGGCCATGTGCGACATGCTCAAGGCGCGCTTTCCGGGCATCGAGGTGGACAGCGACGCGATCTTCGTCGAGCAGGGCGCGCTGTGGACCTCGGCCGGCGTCAGCGCCGGCATCGACCTCGCTCTGGCGCTGGTGGAGGCCGACTGCGGCCGCGAGGTGGCCATGCAGGTGGCGCGGGAGCTGGTGGTATTCCTCAAGCGCCCCGGCGGCCAGGCCCAGTTCAGCGAGCTGCTGCAGGCCCAGGCGCGCGATACCGCGACCTTCGACGAACTGCACCGCTGGCTCGGCGACAACCTGGACAGTCCGGCACTCGGCGTCGAAGCCATGGCCGAGCGCTGCCACATGAGCCCGCGGCATTTCTCCCGGCTGTACAAGCAGAAGACCGGGCGCACCCCGGCCAAGGCGGTGGAGATCTTCCGCCTGGAAGCGGCGCGGCGCCTGCTGGAAGACTCCAGCCGCAATATCGACCAGATTGCCCGGCAGTGCGGCTTCCGCGACGAGGAGCGGATGCGCGCCACCTTCCAGCGCCACCTGGCCATTTCCCCGCGGGACTATCGACGGCGCTTCTCGCGCTAGGCGCCTGCGGCCTGTTGGCCTAGCGGCGACCCAGCACCGGCGCGTGCTGCGCCATCAGCTCGACCACCCAGTCGATAAATACCCGCAGCTTGGCGCTGACGTGGCGGTTGGGCGGGAAGGCCAGGTACAGCGGCATCGGCTCGAGCCGCCAGTGCTCCAGCAGCGGCACCAGCTCGCCGCGCTGGCGGTGCGCCTTGGCCATGTAGTCCGGCAGCCAGAGGATGCCCAGGCCGGCCAGGCCGGCGGCGAGGTAGGCGTTGCCGTCGTCCACCGCCAGCACGTAGCGGCCCTGCACCTTGAGGCTCTCGTCGCCGCACTGCATGGCGTAGGGCAGCGGCTTGCCGGCGCGCGCCCAGAGGAAACCGACGATGCGGTGATGGCTGTCCTCCAGCTCGCGCGGGTGGCTGGGCGTGCCGGCGCGCTGCAGGTAGCTCGGCGCGGCGTACACGCCCAGCTGCAGGTCGCCCACGTGCCGCGCGATCAGCGACTGATCGGCGATCTCGCCGCCGCGCACCACGCAGTCCACCTTGTCGCCGATCAGGTCCACCACGCGGTCGCTCACCCCCATGTCCAGCTGGATGTCGGGGTAGCGCGCATAAAAGTCCGGCAGCGCCGGCACCAGAATCATCCGCGCCAGCGGGCTGGGCACGTCCACCCGCAGACGCCCCCTGGGCAGGGCGGCGGCGCTGGAGAGGCTGGTTTCGGCGTCGTCCATATCGGCCAGCAGGCGCACCGCGCGCTCGTAGTAGGCGGCGCCGTCGGCGGTGACCGCGACCCGGCGCGTGGTGCGGTTGAGCAGGCGCACGCGCAGCCGTGCCTCCAGCTGCTGCACCAGCTGCGTCACGCTGGTCTTGCTCATGTGCAGCGTCGTCGCCGCCTTGGTGAAGCTGCCGGCCTCCACCACGCGCACGAACGCCTGCATCGCATCGAAACGGTCCATTGCTCTTCTCACTCATGGGGGATTGTTTGGATTCTACAAACAGTCATGACCAGAGTTGCCGGTTTATCCAGCCCGACGCGCTTCTTACAGTGGCTCCATCTCAAGCAACGGGCCGCAGCGGCCCATGGAGACCCGCAATGACCAGCAAACGCGATGTGGTATTCCCGCCCGACCGCCATGCCCTATACGAGCTCCACCGCTATTCGCCGGCGATCCGTTCCAACGGCTTCCTGTTCGTCTCCGGCCAGGTTGGCAGCCGCCAGGACGGCTCGCCCGAGCCCGACCTCGAAGCCCAGGTGCGCCTCACCTTCACCAACCTCAATGCGATCCTGGCCGAGGCGGGATGCAGCTTCGCCGACGTGGTCGACACCACCATCTTCATGCTCGAGCCCGATGCGAAGTTCGAGACCATCTGGGAGGTGGCGGCCGAGTTCTGGGGCCAGGCGCCTTACCCGACAGTGACCGCCATCGGCGTGACCTGGCTGGCCGGCTTCCAGTTCGAGATCAAGGTGATCGCCAAGCTGCCGGAGGGCGCGGCGGGTTGAGCGGACCGGGATAGCTTGTGCACAGCGCTGATGGGCCTCGCGACGTTTAGCCATCCTGCTTGGAGCGGCTATTCGTGGGCCTTGCTTGTCATATCGCAGTGTTGAGTTGCGGCAGGCTTGCAACCAGCAGTTACCTGCGGCGGCAGGCCGAGCGGAGCCAGACATTCAATGACATGAGTTTCGCGGTATGCCCGCGATGTTGGGCATCTGATTGCTTTGCGCCTGAGCGGCGAACAGCCATGCAATGTGGCGGTATGGAGCATATGGAGGGCGCTTTTATCGCTCGGCTGGAATGCACGTTCAGTAGAGTTGGACTGCTTCAGAGCAATGCGAACCTGTTGCGCTATTGGGTGGCGCGAGGTTGGACAGGAGCCTCGGAACTCACGCACCGACCCGTGCACCGGGGCCTCGTCACGTGCCTGGGCGAAAGTTGCTCCGCGGCTTTCTTACCTCATGTTCTGACTTGCTGAAATCAATTCCAGCAGCCCATAGGGTGCTCGTCATGCGTTCAAATGCTGCGGTCGTAGTGTTGCTAACCAGCCTGGTGGCGGCGACCTATGGCTTCGGGATATACCTGTTTGCCCAGCTCGTACCCGATATGCAGGCATCTTTGGGTTTCGGCTTTTCCTACGTCGGCACTATCACCGCCTCAGCGCAGCTGGGTTTTCTACTCTGCGCAATGCTGGCGGTCTGGCTGACGCCCAGGGTGGGCGGTGGCAGGATGATAGTGGCGTCGGGCGCTGTGTGTGCAGTCGCGTTGCTACTGATTCCGTTGTCGAACAACACCTTTTTTATAGGTGTACTGCTGACCCTGTTGGCGGGCACTGCAGCGACGGTCTTTGTGCCTATGGTCGATGTTATCGCCAGGGTGGTCGCCTACCGTTACCGCGGTTTGGCCATGGGACTGGTATCCAGCGGTACCAGCTATGGGGTAGCTATCAACAGCCTGTTGGTGCCCATCTACGCCCCCCAAGGGGAGTGGCGCAGCGTTTGGTGGGTAGTTGGGTTGCTGACGATGGCGATGGCTGCGCTGGTGCTGGTGGTGTTCAAGAGGGGAGGCTTGCTCGGCCAAACCGTGTCGCCAACCTCAGCAGCCACAACAAGCGAGGTCGCCTTACCCAGCTTGCGCTCAGAGTTGATAAAACCTTGGGTATTGCTGATCTGGTCGATGAATTTCTTGATAGGTTTCGCCACCTTTCCGTTTCAGACCTACCTCTCGTCTTACCTGCGTACCGAGCTTGGCTTTGACGTGCAATACACTGCTCAGGTCTGGGCCGTGATCGGTTTCGTCGGCATGTTCGCTGGTCTCGCAATTGGCTGGCTCTCGGACCGAACCCGACTACGCGCGGCGATGTTTCTGGTGTATGGCTGCGTGGTGATGGCAGCGCTGATATTCGTGATACAGCCCTCGGGCCATTGGCCCCTGGTCGCCGCAGTGCTGTTCTCCACTGCCTTCTACCCCATTTTCGGCCTTATTCCCGCTTACGTTTCCAAGGTGGCATCGTCCAGCGCCATGGCCGTTTCCATCTTTGGTATCGCTAATGTGATGCAAGGTTCTGGCGGCATGCTCGGCAACTATGGTGCGGGGCTATTGGCCAATCACAGCGGCAGCTTTGCCGGGGTATATGCCGTCATAAGCGGAGTGGGTGTGTTGCTGATAGTGCTGACGCTAAAACTGCCCAGAGAATTACCAGTAGCCGCTTCTGCGGGTTTGGCCGCTAGTTAATCGCGCGGATTGGCTGCTGCGCATGGGCCGGTGGCCACAAAAAGGGAAGGGCGTAGCTGAACGAGCGCGCCCTTATTGGCGGCGCTGGCTTACCTCGGTTGCAGCATTCGGGTACAGGTCGCGATCCCGAGGTTGCTGAATGCCCACTCAGGCCAACGGCCCTCTACGACTGGTCACTTGGATCGTTTTCATCCACTCGACTCTTACCCCTCGAACCGCCCCTCGTTCTCCCGATCCCGCTCGTAGCGCCTGTCGAGCGGAAATGCCGGCAGCCAGGCCTCGCGCCTGATGGTCCAGAGTTCGTAGGTGGGGGTCAGCTGGTTGGGGGCGTCCAGCGAGCCGAGGTTCACTTCGATTTCATCGGCCGTGCGCGAGAACACCGGTGAGCCGCAGCGCGGGCAGAAGTGGCGGCCGGCGTAGTGGGCGGTTTCGCCCTCTATCTGCACCGCGCGCTCGGGGAAGATCGCCGAGGTGTGAAAGAGGGCGCCGTGGTGTTTGCGGCAGTCCAGGCAGTGGCACACGCCGACCCGGTAGGGCCGGCCCGTGGCGACGATGCGCAGGTTGCCGCACAGGCAACCGCCGGTGAATCGCTCCATTTCGGGGTCCTCTGGTTGCAGCAGGCAGTGCCCAAGACCATAGCAGGCGAGTGGTGCCATTGGGGGGCGTCGCGCACGGCTCGCGCTATTGCCTGCTGGAGCCCTAGCCGGCGGAGCCGGGCAGCCTGCAGGCCGAACTGCTGCAGTGGTTGCGGGCGGCAGAGGCCTGGTCTCGGCCTCCTGCGGGCGCTCGGCGGCATGTATCATCAGGCAGATGTTCGCGGCCGAAGCCGCTCCTACTGGGGGCGTTGCGGCCGCTGGACCAGGGCTTTCCGTATCCGGGGCTGGCCGCAGCCGGCCGGCCCCGCCATCAGTGAGTGACGACACCATGATCGAGGTAACCGAAGTTTCCATTGCCGAGCTGCGCGCCGCGCTGGAGGCCGGCCGCACCACGGCGGTCGAGCTGGTCCAGGCCTACCTGGCGCGGATCGAGGCCTACGACGGCCCGAACACGCCGACCAAGCTCAACGCGGTGGTGGTGCGCAACCCCGATGCCTTGAAGGAAGCCGAGGCCTCCGATGCGCGCCGCGCCCGTGGCGAGAGCCTCGGCCCGCTGGACGGCATTCCCTACACCGCCAAGGACAGCTACCTGGTCAAGGGCCTGACCGCCGCCTCCGGCAGCCCGGCGTTCAAGGACCTGGTGGCCCAGCGCGACGCCTTCACCATCGAGCGCCTGCGCGCCGCCGGCGCCATCTGCCTGGGCAAGACCAATATGCCGCCGATGGCCAACGGCGGCATGCAGCGCGGCGTCTACGGCCGCGCCGAGAGCCCGTACAACGCCGCCTACCTCACCGCGCCGTTCGCCTCGGGCTCGTCCAACGGCGCCGGCACCGCCACCGCCGCCAGCTTCGCCGCCTTCGGCCTGGCCGAGGAAACCTGGTCGAGCGGCCGCGGCCCGGCGTCGAACAACGGCCTGTGCGCCTACACGCCGTCGCGCGGGGTGATCTCGGTGCGCGGCAACTGGCCGCTGACCCCGACCATGGACGTGGTGGTGCCCTATGCGCGGACCATGGCCGACCTGCTTGAGGTGCTCGACGTGGTGGTGGCCGACGATCCGGACACCCGCGGTGACCTCTGGCGCCTGCAGCCCTGGGTGCCGATTCCCAAGCCCTCCGAGGTACGCCCGGCGTCCTACCTGGCGCTCGCCGCCCAGCCCGGTGCGCTCAAGGGCAAGCGCCTGGGCGTGCCGCGCATGTTTATCAATAAGGACGAGGAAGCCGGCACCAGCGACAACCCCGGCATCGGCGGGCCGACCGGCCAGCGCATCCACACCCGTGCCTCGGTGATCGCGCTATGGGAGCAGGCGCGCCAGGCGCTGGAAGCGGCCGGCGCCGAGGTGGTGGAAGTGGACTTCCCGCTGGTCTCCAACTGCGAAGGCGACCGCCCCGGTGCGCCGACCGTATTCAATCGCGGCATCGTCACCCCGGAATTCCTCCACGACGAGCTGTGGGAGCTGTCGGGTTGGGCCTTCGACGATTTCCTGCGCGCCAACGGCGACCCCAAGCTCAACCGCCTGGCGGACGTCGACGGCCCGCAGATATTCCCGCATGACCCGGGCACGCTGCCCAACCGCGAGGGCGACCTGGCCGCCGGCATGGACGAGTACGTCAATATGGCCAAGCGCGGCATCCGCTCCTGGGACCAGATTCCCACCGTGCCGGATGGCCTGCGCGGCCTGGAGCAGACTCGCAATCTGGATCTGGAGGACTGGATGGACGGCCTCAAGCTCGACGCGGTGCTGTTTCCCACCGTGGCCGACGTCGGCCCGGCCGATGCCGACGTGAATTCCGTCTCCGCCGATATCGCCTGGAGCAATGGCGTGTGGGTGGCCAACGGCAACCTCGCCATCCGCCACCTGGGCGTGCCGACGGTCACCGTGCCGATGGGGGTGATGGCCGATATCGGCATGCCGGTGGGGCTGACCTTCGCCGGCCGCGCCTACGACGACTCGGAGTTGCTGCGCCTGGCCGCGGCCTATGAGGCCACCGGCAGCAAACGCCTGATCCCGCCGCGCACGCCGCCGCTGGGGTGAGTGGGGAGGCTGGGAGGGCTTTGCCGTAAAGCGCCCCCCAGGGTTTTATCCCGCAACCAACTCGCTTACTGGCGCAGATCCACCGCCGGCGCGCCCTGGCCGTCGAACAGCTGCGCCGGGTTGCGCGGCAGGATGCTCGGGCGGCCTTCGTCGGCGCTGCCGAGGATGCGGATGTCGCTGTATTTCTTGCCCGACAGCGCGGCCAGGCCGGCGCCGTCGCGCACCACGGTGGGCCGCAGAAAGACCATCAGGTTGCGTTTGATGTGGGATTCGCGGGTAGAGCGGAACAGCCCGCCGAGCAGGGGGATGTCGCCGAGCAGCGGCACCTTGGACACCGATTCGGTGACGTCGTCCTGGATCAGCCCGCCGAGCACTATGACCTGGCCGTCGTCGGCGAGGATGGTGCTCTTGATCGAGCGCTTGTTGGTCACCAGGTCCACGGCCTGGGCGTTGAGCCCGGTGCTGGGGGCGATGGAGGAGATTTCCTGCTCGATCTCCAGGCGCAGGGTGGCGCCTTCGTTGATGTGCGGGGTGACCTTGAGGGTGACGCCGATGTCCTTGCGCTCGATGGTGGTGAAGGGGTTGTTGGCCCCGGCCGCATCGGTGGTGTAGGAGCCGGTCTGGAACGGCACGTTCTGCCCGACCAGGATTTCCGCCTTCTGGTTGTCCAGGGTCAGCAGGCTGGGGGTGGACAGCAGGTTGCTCTTGCTGTTGGCCGACAGCGCGGTGACCAGCGCGCCGAAGTTGTCGCTGCCGATGCCGATGATGGCGCCGTCGGGCAGGGTGGTGTTTTCCGGCACCTCGCCGCTCTGCAGGATCTGCAGCACGGTGCCCACCGACAGCCCGGTGCCGGAGAAGTTGACCCCACCCAGGCCGCCGGTGCCGCCGCTGCCGCTGCGCGCATCCACCGCCCACTGCACGCCGAGGGCGTCGGTGATGTCGCCGGAGACTTCGACGATGGCCGCCTCGACCATCACCTGGGCGCGCGGGATGTCGAGCTGGCGCACGATGTCTTCGAGGGTGGCGACCAGATCGGGCTCGGCCAGCAGCACCAGGGCATTGAGGCTCTCGTCGGCGCGGATGAGGATGTTCGACGGCTTGCCGGCGGTCTCGCCATCCTGCTGGTTCTTCAGCCCTTCGGAGATTTCCCCGAGGGTCTCGGCCAGCGATTTGGCGTCGTTGTGGCGCAGGCGGATCACCCGGGTGTTGGCCGAGCGGCTGGTGGGGGTGTCCAGTGACTGGGCCAGGTTGGCCAGCTTGGCGCGGGCGTCCGGCGGGCCGAGCAGGATCAGGCGGTTGGTGCGCGCGTCGGCCACCACCTGGGTGGCGCTGGCGCCCTTGGCCTGGCCGCGGGCGATGGCGGTATTGAGCACTTCGGCGGCGTCCATCACCCAGGCGTGCTGCAGGTTGATCACGCTGTAGTCGCGGGCTCCGGTCTGGTCGAGCTGGCGCATCAGATCCTGGATACGCGCGATGTTGGCGCTGCGGTCGCTGATGATCAGCGCGTTGGAGGAGGTGACGGCAGCCAGGTGGCCATACTGCGGCACCAGCGGGCGGATCAGCGGGATCAGCTCGGCCACCGGCGCGTGCTGCACCTGGATCAGGCGGGTTTCCAGGCGATCGGGTGCCGGGCGGCCTTCGCCGGCTTCGGCCTTGGCCTCGGCGTTGGGCACGATGCGCGCCTGGTCGCCCTGGGTCAGCACGCTGAAGCCGTGGGTGGCCATCACCGAGAGGAACAGCTGGTAGACCTCGGTCAGATTGAGCGGGGTGTTGGACACCACGTTGACCTGGCCCTTGACCCGTGGGTCGACGACGAAGGTCTGCCCGGTGATGGCGGCGACCTGATCGATGAATTCGCGGATGTCGGCGCCCTTGAGGTTGATGGTCCAGCTTTCGTCCTGCTGGTTGGCGCTGGCCGGCACCTGTTCGATCTGCGCCAGCAGGGGTAGGGGGGCGGCGGCCAGGCCGGCGGCGAGTAGGGCGAGGGTCAGTCGGCTGCGGATGGCATGCATCGGTTCATTCGCTTTCCATGGGCTGATCGGAGGGCGTTTCTTCGGGCAGGGTACCGGCGGCTTCCATCTGCTCGCGCAGCGCCTGCATGCGCTGGCGCAGTTGTTCGAGGTTGTCCTGCTCCAGCTGGTCGAGTTGATCGAGGGCGGCGTCGGCCGGTTCGGCCGGGGGCGTGTAGACATACTGGCCGCTCTGCTGGCGGGGGAAGGCGAGGCTCTCGCGGCGGCCGTTGCGCAGCAGTTCGACGCGGTCGGCGTAGACCGCATCCAGGCGCACGCCGTTGTCCACCTCCATGCCCGCGGCGTAGCGCTGGGCGCTATGGCCCTGGCGCTGGATCAGCGCGCTGGAGCGTTGCGGGTCGCTGTGGACGAAGCTGCCGAGCAGGGTCAGTTGCAGGTTGGTGGCCGGTGGTGGGCCGCTGTCGTCCTGTTTGGCGCTGCCGAACAGCTGGGCGAGGGGCGCCTGGCTGGGTTGTTCCAGGGGGCTGGCGGCCTGGCTCGGTGGCTGCAGCGCGGGGCCGCGCACCAGGCGCAGCAGCTCGGCGCTTTGCCAGGCCAGGCTGACGCTGAGGGCGATCAGCACGAGCATGCCAAGCACGCTCGGGGCGTTGTCCTTGAGGCGCTGGGGGAGGGCCAAATGCATTACTCCGGAAACGACGTTCTAATTCTTTTTATGTGCTATGCGTCGCGGGCCGATCATAACAGCCTGCGTGGCATTGGCATCCCCTATATGGGGTGGGTGTGCCGTATTGGGCAATGTGTTAAAGATATTTCGATAAGCATTACAAAAAAGATCGTCGCGAGGGACAAACAGTCAAGTTGGGCTGTAATACTCGCGACAAGGTTCCGTTTCAAGGCTCATCGCATGAACGCTTCGCTGCTCGAGACTCCCCTGCGCCGTCTGCCCTTCAGTTTCGCCAAACGTCACGGCGTGGTGTTCGTGCTGCACGAGGGGCGCGCCTGCCTGGCATATCGGGCCGATTGCGAGCCGGTGGCGTTGGCCGAGGCGCAGCGTTTCGCCG
>NZ_AVOF01000066.1:0-10489 GCF_000465935.2 Pseudomonas sp. EGD-AK9 | reverse complement strand
GCCGAGCAGCGCCGGCGCGGCGCAGTCGAGCAGCTCGGCGGCGCTGCGGTTGGCCATCTCGATGCGCCCGTCGGCGGTGCACAGCAGGGTGGCCACCGGCAGACGTTCGACCAGCAGGCGAAAGCGCTCCTCGCGCTCCTGCAACTTGGCCGCCACCTGCTGGCTGGCGTGCAGCTTGCGGTCGCGCTGGTACAGGTAACCGCCCACCAGCAGCGCCAGCAGGGCCACCGCCGCCAACCCCAGCCACAGGCCGAGGGTGCTGCCGCGGCCGGCCAGGCCGCGCTCATACTCGGCGGTGCTGCTGACCTGCAGGCCCCAGGTGCGGCCGTACAGCGACAGCTCCAGGCTGCGCTGGAAGCGCGGTTGCCAGTCGGCGCGCGGCGCATCGCCGCTGAGCAGCATGGCGTCCGGCTCCTGCAGGTCCTTGAGGGCGATATCGAAACGGCGGCTCTGCGGGCCGAGGATGCCTTCCATCAGATCCTGGCTGCGGAAGGCGCCATGGACCGTGCCGAGCAGGGCCTCGCGACGCTCCTGCGGCGTGCTCAAGGGCATGCCCGGGCGGAACACCGGAAGAAACAGCAGCACCCCGCCCTGCACGTCGACCTGGGTTTCCTGACGCAGGATCAGCGGCGCGCTGAGGGTGGCCTCGCCGCTGTCGATGGCGCGTTCGATGGTGCTCAGGCGCGCCGGCTCGGTGAGCATGTCGAAGCCCAGCACCCGGCGGTTGCGCCAGTCCAGCGGGCTGACGTAGCCGATCAGCAGGTACTGCTCGCGTTCGCCGGCGGGGAACATCTGGTAGTCGAGGCGCTGCTGTGCCTGCAGTTCGGCCAGGTAGTCGGCGAGTTGCGCGCGGCCCAGGTAGCGCGACCAGGCCAGGGCCTGGATGCCGGGATAACGATCCTGCAGCTGCAGCTGGTCGAGGGCGCGATCCCACTCCACCTGTGACACCGCATCGCTGCCGGTCATCAGCCCGGAGACGCCGCGCAGCACCATCTCGTAGGCCTGCATTCGCGCCAGTACACGCTGGCCGACGTCCTGCGCCTCGAGCAAAAAGCGCTGCTCGCTGTCCTCGCGCTCGCGGCTCTGCATCAGCTGCCACTGCCAGACGATCAGCGCGCCGAGGCCGAGTAGCAGGCTCAGTGCCACGGCCAGCGGCAGCCAGGGTTTAGGCGCAGGCAAGACAGCTCTGTCGTCCATAGATTCTCCCTCGGTCATCCCGAACCAACGCGCACCAGCAGGCCGACGCGCGGACTTCACAGAACCACAGCAAGCATTCTAGTCAGGTTTTGAATGGCTGGCCTTTTGCCAGAAGAGACACGACAGGCGGTCAGGAAAAACCCCCGGTCAGGGGGGCTGGATCAGGGCAGAAGATGCCGCCGTTACAGCGGCGCCCGCGTCAGTTCGGGCGCATGTCCATCAGCATGCGCAGGTAGGAGGTCAGGCGCTTGCCGCCGATCACGCCCTGGTAGCCGTGGCTGTCGTACTGCGCGCTCTTGACCAGGTCGACGCGAAAGCGCGGGGTGCGCTCATAGGTGCGGCCCAGGGTGCTGGTGGACTGGCTGTCGAACAGGTCGACGCTGACCTTGACGAACTCCCGCGGATTGCGCCGGCCGTTGGCGCCGCTGTTGTTCGGGCTGCTGAAGATGTCGCCGCTGGCGGTCATGGCCGAACTGTAGTATTCGCGGCCGCGCAGGCTGGTCTTGCCAGCACCGATGACGAACTGCTGGGTGGCCGGACGGTAGCGGTCGCCGGCGGTCAGGTAGCTGGCCAGCACGTCATACAGGGCATAGCTGCTGCCGCTGCCGCGCTCCTTGTTGCGCAGGTCGAAGACGAACACGCCATTGCTGCCGATCACTTCCATCTCCACCTGGCCCAGGCTGGGGTTGTCCTGCACCAGCAGGGCGGTGTCCTCGTCCACGCCGAAGGCGAACGGCACGTTGCTGTAGTCGGCCAGACGCACGATCCGGCCCTGGCGGCCGCGCTCGCTGAAGTGGGTGTCGAGCAGGCCATGACCGAAGAAACCGAAGCCGCCCTGCATGTCGTAGGACAGGTCATCGCCGCCCGGGCTGGTATAGACGCCATTGCGCAGCGCGTCATAGCTCTCGCCACCGGTGATCATCGGCCCCTGCACCATGATCGCGGTGCCGGCGCTGGTACCGGCCAGCACGGCGCCATTGGCATGCCGGGCACGGATGGCGGCCAGCGCCGGGCTGTCCTGGCGAGTGCTGGTCTGCAGGGTCTGGGTCAGTCGGCCCTGGTCGCCGCCGCCGAAGAAGAAGCCGGTCATGCCGTTGATCTGCTCGAGCACCTGGGGGTTGCTGTTGTTGCCGATGCTGTCCAGGTCGATGGGAATCCACTGGGCATCCTGGGCGCCGTAGGTTTTCAGCAGCGCGGCGTAGAACTCGCCGTTGGCCTGGGAGTTGCGCGCATTGGCGGTGCCGGCATCCGGGTCCTGACTGGGTGGAATGGACGCGGCGGTGATAATGCCGATGCGCGCCTGGCTGCCGCCGGCCAGCTGGATCAGGCGTTGATAGATCGCCGCGTTGTCATCCTTGATGGCGCCACCGATCAGCACCAGCGGGCCGCCGGCATGGCCGACCAGGGGCAACAGGGCGAGCAGCAGCAGGGTGCAGCGTAAGACTTTGCCAAGCATCATTGTCGAGTTCTCCGAGACGTGCGCCAGGCGCACTCTTGTTGTGGGTGTTGTGAAACGGGAACTGCCGCAGCGTGGATTTTTTTGTCGAGTGGTGACCTCCAGCTCAGTAAACCGAGAAGTGTTTGAAGTAACGCTGTTCGATGCGCTTGTAGACCCCATTGCTGAGGATCACCGCCAGGGCGCGGTCCAGGCGCTCGCGCAGGGCCGTGTCGCCCTTGCGCACGGCGATGCCCTGGCCCTGACCGAAGTGCTTGGGTGACACCACCTGGTTGCCGACCTGTTCGAAACCCTGGCCCTGGGGCGCGTCGAGAAAGCCGAAGAAGCCGGAGACGGCATCGTCGAGCACCAGATCGATCTGGCCGGCGGCCAGGGCCTGGTACATCAGCGCGGCGGAGTCGAAACGCTGCAACTGGACGTGGGCGGCGTACTTGTCGTCCAGCAGGCGCTCGTAGGTGGTGCCCTGCTGCACGCCAACCCGTTTGCCGGCGATGCGCCGCGGGGTGACGATCACCTCATGGATCAGGCCCTTGCGGGCGAAGAAGTAGGCCGGGGTCTGGGCGTACTTGGCGGTGAAGTCGACCCGTTGCTGGCGCGCCTCGGTGATCGACATGGAAGCCAGAATCAGATCGGCGCGCTGCGCCTCCAGCGCCGGGATCAGATCGTCCCAGGCAAAGCGCAGCAGCTGGCACTCCTGCGCCATGGCCTGGCACAGGGCCTGGGCGATATCGACGTTGAAGCCCTTGAGCTGGCCGCTCTCGTCCAGGGTCTCGAAGGGCGGGAACTGGCCTTCCATGGCGATGCGCAAGGGTTG
This sequence comes from Pseudomonas sp. EGD-AK9, assembly GCF_000465935.2. Lineage (NCBI taxonomy): Bacteria > Pseudomonadati > Pseudomonadota > Gammaproteobacteria > Pseudomonadales > Pseudomonadaceae > Pseudomonas > Pseudomonas sp. EGD-AK9. The sequence goes on along the minus strand of NZ_AVOF01000066.1, from coordinate 7,022 downwards.
CGCCTGCACACCGAAGGCCAGCCCACAGAACATCAGGAACAGAACGATACGCATGCTGTAAGTCTCCGCAATGAGCGCTGCACAGGGCCGCTGGAAAAAACGGCACCCGCGGGTGCCGTCAGGTCAAAGGAGCGTGGAGAAGACCTAAAACCTCGGGATTCGCCTGCCCCCGAGATGCAATCGGAGGCGGGCTGCAGCGCCGTTACAGCAGGCTCAGCGGGTACTCGACGATCAGCCGCACTTCGTTGAGGTCGTTGTCGAATGCAGTGGCGCGGTGGGTGGCCTGACGCAGGCGCAGGGACAGGTCCTTGGCGGCACCGGACTGCACCACGTACTTGGCCTCGAGGTCGCGCTCCCAGTGCTTCTCGTCCTTGCCGGCCCAGCCGGCGAAGGCGCCATTGGGGTCGGCCTTGGTGCCGTCGATCTGGTCGCCCTTGATGTAGCGGGCCATGAAACTCAGGCCCGGCACGCCGAAGCTGGCCATGTTGAGGTCGTAGCGCACCTGGAAGGAGCGCTCGTTGGGGGCGTTGAAGTCGGAGTACTGCACCGAGTTGGCCAGCCAGATGGAGTCGCCGCCGATGTAGTCGAAGAACTCGTCGCCGTTGACCTTCTGATAAGCCAGGCTGAGCTTGTGCGCGCCGAAACCGTAGGCGCCCTTGAGCGAGTAGGTCAGGGTGTCCAGCTCGCCGGCCAGGGCCTTGCCCTGGTCATCGGTCTTGTAGGCCACCAGGTCGAAGCTCAGCGACTGCTGGTCGGCCAGGGGAATGTTGTAGTAGAGGTTGCCGAAGTACTGGCGCCAGACGTCCTCGGCTTCGCTGCCATACAGCGAGACGCTGAGGTTGTCGTGGAAGTTGTAGGTGCCGCCGACGAAGTCGACGCTGCGCGCCTCCACTTCGGCGTATTCGCTGGTCAGTTCGCCGTCGGAGTTGCTCGAGTTGCGGCGGTTGATGGCGGTGAAGTGCCCGGCTTCGAGGAACAGGTTGTCGATCTCGCTGCTGGACAGCTGGAAACCCGTGGCGGTTTCCGGCAGCAGGCGCGAGTCGCCGGTGGCGAATACCGGGGCGGTGGGACGCTGCTCGCCGAACTTCAATTGGGTGGAGGAAATGCGCGCCTTGACCACACCGCCGATTTCACCGGTGTTGTCCTCGATGCGGCCATCGCCGTCCACCGGCAGGATGCCGTTGCCCACGCTGCCGCGGCCGCCGTCGAGCTTGATGCCGCCGTAGGCATGGGCATCCACACCCACGCCCAGGGTGCCCTGGGTAAAGCCCGAGGCATAGTTCAGGTGCATGCCATGGGCCCACTCCTCGCGGGTGTTGCGCTGGCTGTTGACGAAGTTGCGCTGCATGTAGAAGTTGCGGTTGAGCAGCTTCAGCGTGCTGTCTTCGATAAAGCCCTTGGCCTGCTGCTGATCCCCGGCCAGGGCGAACGACGAGCCGGCGGCGACCGCCAGGGCGATCAGGCTCAGTTTTACCAGTTTCATCACTTACTCCATTGTTGTTATTGAACAGCTCAGCGTCCGCCGCTAGGCGAACAATTCCGGTGCCAGCTCGGGCGGACACTCGCCCTTGCTGATCACCGCCTCCAGGCACAGGGTCGACGCCGACTCGGCCCAGCAGACGAAATACCCCTTGGCCCGCAGGCGCTTGAGACGAAACGGCCACTCCAGCTCGTTGCCCGGCTGCAGGGCGGCCAGGTGGGCGGGCAGCTGGATGATCGAGTAGAAGCCGGCGCGGGTTTGCACCCGTTCCAGCACCCGCAGATCGGGCTTGCCGGCCAGCAGTCGCTCGCCCTGCGGGGCGTGCCAGAGTTTTTCCAGGGCGAAGGCTTCCAACCTGTTCAGTTGCATACAGGGCTCTCGGGGTATCGGGGGGTGATTCAGGGCGGCGCCAGTCGGGCGCCGCCTGGTGCGGCTTAGCCTTTACTCAGACCGGCGACCCGGGCCAGGGTCTGCGCCACTTCGCCGCGGCTGACCGGCGCATCGGGCTCGAAGCGCCCCTGCGCGGCCTTGAGCCAGCCCTCGCCCACGGTCAGGCGCGCCGCCTCGGCCAGTTCGGCATCCAGCTCGCCCAGGTCGCTCAACGCGGCGCTCTTTTCCAGGCGCGTGTTGTGGAAACGCTCGACCAGCGCCTTGCAGGCCAGAGCCCAGTCTTTGCGGGTGACCGGCTGCTGCCCGGCAAAAGTCTCGCCGGCGCGCATCCAGCCGTTGGACAGCACCACCTGCAGCTGCTCGCGCACCGGGTCGTCGGCGTCGATATCGCCGAGCGTCGGCAGCGCATCCAGCTTGGGCTCGGCGGCCAGGGTCATCTGCAGGGCATTGGCCAGTTCCAGGCGGCTGATGGGCCGCTGCGGCTCGAAGGCGTTCTGCCCGTTGAGGGTCATCAGGCCGCGGAAGCTCACCGCGCGGATGGCATCGCCGAGGGCGCCGTTGCCGGCATCGACCGGCGCGCTGGTGGCCGGATCGCCCAGGTTGGCGTTGACCGGACGAATATCCAGGCGCACGCCGCTGACGCTGTAGTTGGTCAGCGAATCGTAGAACTGGCTGTAGGCGCTGAATTCCGGGGTCTTGCTGAACGCGAAGCGGTAACCGTAGTGGTAGCCGTTGAGCGGGTTGTAACGGGTCATCAGGCCCAGCTGGCGGCTGGCGCTGTTGTCGGCCAGGCCATAGAGCACGGCGCGGCCCATGGCCGAGACGGCGGCCAGGTCGGTGATCAGCTGGTTGCCCAGCAGGTATTGATTGCCGGCCTCGATGGCCGCCTTGCCCGCCGCCGGCTGCAGCGTGCCGCTGCGCAGATCGTAGCGGTCGCCATGACCGAGCATGGCCAGGCGCACATTGCTCATCCGGGTGCCGTAGAGGCCGAAGCCCTTCTCGGCCTGGCTGGCATCCATCACCGTCAGGTAGCCCTCGCCCAGCACCTCCAGCTGGCCGCCGGGCTTGACCCACATGGCGGTGTTGGTATCCAGGCCGAAGCCCTTGCTGGCCTTGCGCTCGGCCAGGTAGGCGGCCATGCGCGCGGCGCGGCCGGTGCTGGTTTCCTCGATCTGGTCCAGGTGCTGATCGATGATGCCGTTAAACAGACCGGCGCCCTTGAGGATGGCCGTGCCACGCTGGTCGGCCTTGACGGCGACGCCAAAGTCCAGGGTATCCATCACCACGCCGTAAGCGGTGGGCATCTCGGCGCCGAGAATGCTGGCCCCGGCGCTGGTGCCGGCCACCACGCCACCCCGATCGAACACCTGGCGCACCCCCTGCATCAGCAGCGAGGGGCTGCCATCGGCATTGAACAGGGCGCGAGCGATGCGGGCCTGGTCGCCACCGACGAACCACACGGCACTGGCGTCAGCCAGGGGCTTGACCACCTCGGCGTCGTTCATGGTCTCCAGGTAGTTGTGACGATCGATGCCGACGATGCTGATGCGCTCGGCCGGGACCCCCTGGGCGATCAGCTCGGCCATGAAGCGCTTGCTGGAGCCCTGACTGCCGCTGGCAGTGGGCAGGATGACGATGCGCGCGCCTTGCTGGCCGCCGGCCAGTTCGACGAACTTGGCGTAGACCGGGACGTTGCTGGCGCGCAGCATGCCCCCCACGGCCAGCAGGTGGCCTTCGGCCTGCGCCACGGAGCTGGCACAGGAGAGGATCAGGGCGACGAACAGACGGCGAGGCTGGAACGGCTTTTTCATTCTTATTGCTCTTGTTATGAAAATTCTGACGCGGATTGACCTCCCTGTGGCGGCTGCAAGCCGCGCCAGTCCTGGCGCCCAGCATGTGAATAATAATTTTCACAATGCAGCTTTGTGAAATTTTATATACCACAACGACCCCCTGTTCAAGCGCCCGCGGCGACCCTGGGCCTCCTGGTGCGGCCTGAAAAAGCCCGCTCGCGGCGCGGCAGACAGCGCGCTAGAGCGGTTGAGGCGAGCGCTCGGCGACACCCGAAATGACATAAATATTTCTAAATAGTAGATTTATGAAAATAAACGTGTCATAGATAGTGCCCACAGGACCCGAGCCGGCCCACTTCGCCGACTCTCCGCAACCCGGCCCACCCGACCCGGTTGCCGGCTGCGCCCAGGCGCGGCCAGTGCACAGGCAGCGCCGCGCCGCCGGCTGTGCAGCGAACCCCAAACCACCACCCAGGAGTCAATAAGATGAACAAGATCGCACTTCTCGGCGCACTGGCACTGTCCGTCGCCAGCAGCTTCAGCCACGCCAGCCAGGACAGCCTGCGCATCGGCATCGAGGCGGCCTACCCGCCCTTCGCCTTCAAGACCCCGGACGGCGCCATCAGCGGCTTCGACTACGACATCGGCCAGGCCCTGTGCGCCGAGATGAAGGTCAAGTGCCAGTGGGTCGAGCAGGAGTTCGACGGCCTGATCCCCTCGCTGAAGGTGCGCAAGGTCGACGCCGTGCTGTCGTCCATGTCGATCACCGAGGATCGCCTGAAATCGGTGGACTTCAGCAAAAAGTACTACCACACCCCCGGCAAGCTGGCGATGAAGGCCGGCACCCAGATCAACGACCCGCTGCTCGACCTCAAAGGCAAGAAGGTCGGCGTGCAGCGCGCCTCCACCTACGATCGCTACGCCAGCGACAAATTCGAGAAAGCCGGCATCGAAGTGGTGCGCTATGCCTCGCAGAACGAAGCCTTCCTCGACCTGGCCGCAGGCCGTCTGGACGCCACCCTGGCCGACATCGTCAATATCGACGAGGGCTTTATCAAGACCCCAACCGGCAAGGGTTTCGCCCTGGTCGGCCCGGACTTCAACGACCCGCAGTACTTCGGCCGCGGTGCCGGCATCGCCGTGCGCAAGGGCGATGAGGCCAATGCCGCGCGCATCAGCGCCGCCATCGACGCCATCCGCGCCAACGGCAAGTACCAGGAAGTGCAGGCCAAGTACTTCGATTACGACATCTACGGCCAGTAACCCTGCCCTGTCCGCAGAGGCATCCGCCCACCGGCGCGATGCCTCTTTCTCGTATTCGCGCAGCGCCTGTCGCGGCGCGTGAGGACCCCATCATGCTCCACGGCTACGGCTCGACCATCCTCGATGGCGCCTGGCTCACCCTGAGCCTGGCGCTGACCTCCATGGCCCTGGCCATCAGCCTCGGCCTGCTCGGCGCGGCCTTGCGCCTGTCGCCGATGCGCTGGCTGGCGCTGCTCGGCGAGGGTTATGCCACGCTGATTCGCGGCATTCCCGACCTGGTGCTGATCCTGCTGATCTTCTACGGCGGCCAGGACCTGGTGAACCGTGTCGCGCCGCTGCTCGGCTACGACCACTACATCGACATCAATCCCTTCGTCGCCGGCGTGTTTACCATGGGCTTTATCTTCGGCGCCTACCTGTCGGAGACCTTCCGCGGCGCCTTTATGGCCATCCCCAAGGGTCAGGCGGAAGCCGGCGCGGCCTACGGCATGAGCGGGGTGCAGGTGTTCGTGCGCATCCTGGTGCCGCAGATGATCCGCCTCGCCATTCCCGGCTTCACCAACAACTGGCTGGTGCTGACCAAGGCCACCGCGCTGATCTCGGTGGTCGGCCTGCAGGACATGATGTTCAAGGCCAAGAATGCCGCCGACGCCACCCGCGAACCCTTCACCTTCTTCCTCGCCGTGGCCGCCCTGTATCTGCTGCTGACCAGCGTCTCGCTGCTCGCCCTGCGCCTGCTGGAGCGGCGCTACAGCGTGGGCGCGCGCCTGGCCGACATCTAGAGGACCCGCACCATGCTCGATTTCCATCTGATCGCCGAGCACCTGCCGCTCTATGGGCGCGGCCTGCTGGTGACCTTCCAGTTGCTGCTGATCGCCCTGGCCCTGGGGCTGGCCTTGGCCATTCCCTTGGGCCTGATGCGGGTATCGCGCTCGCCCTGGCTCAACGCCCCGGCCTGGCTCTACACCTACGTGATCCGCGGCACACCGATGCTGGTGCAGCTGTTTCTGATCTACTACGGCCTGGCCCAGTTCGAGGCCATCCGCGACAGCTTCCTGTGGCCGTATTTCTCCAGCGCCACCTTCTGCGCCTGCCTGGCCTTCGCCATCAACACCAGCGCCTACTCGGCGGAAATCCTCGCCGGCAGCCTCAAGGCCACGCCGCACGGCGAGATCGAGGCGGCCAAGGCCATGGGCATGTCGCGCGCCAAGCTGTACCGGCGCATCCTGCTGCCCTCGGCCCTGCGCCGCGCGCTGCCGCAGTACGGCAACGAGGTGATCATGATGCTGCATACCACTTCGCTGGCGTCGATCGTCACCCTGATCGACATCACCGGCGCGGCGCGTACCCTCAGCTCGCGCTACTACATGCCGTTCGAGGCCTTTATCACCGCCGGGGTCTTCTACCTGGTGCTGACCTTCGCCCTGGTCCAGCTGTTCAAGGGCGCCGAGCGCCGCTGGCTGGCCTACCTGACCCCGCGCAAGGCCTGAGGAGAAACCATGGAGTCGATTCGTCATTCCCTGCCCTGGAGCCCCAGCGGCAGCGACCATCACCTGACGGTGCTGCGCTTCGGCAGCGGCCCGCGCAAGGCTTATATCCAGGCCAGCCTGCACGCCGACGAACTGCCGGGCATGCGTGTGGCGGTGGAGCTCAAACGCCGGCTGGCTGAACTGGAGAAGCAGGGGCGGTTGACCGGCGTGGTGGAGCTGGTGCCGGTGGCCAACCCCATCGGCCTGGGGCAGATGTTCCAGGCCACCCACCAGGGGCGCTTCGACTTCGCCAGCGGGGCGAACTTCAACCGCGATTTCGTCGACCTGGCCGCGCTGCTCGCCCCGCAGCTGGAAGGCAGCCTGGGCCGCGATGGCGAGGCCAATATGCGGCTGATCCGCAGCGCCATGCTGACCGCCCTCGACCAGTTGCCCCCAGCCAAATCGGCCCTTGAGGGGCTGCGCCGCCTGCTGCTGCGCCAGGCCTGCGATGCCGATCTGGTACTCGACCTGCACTGCGACTTCGAGTCGATCCTGCTGCTCTATGCCCAGCCCCAGCACTGGCCGCGGCTGCAGCCGCTGGCCGCGCGCCTGGGCGCCGGCGCCGTG
>NZ_AVOF01000065.1:0-10545 GCF_000465935.2 Pseudomonas sp. EGD-AK9 | reverse complement strand
GACTGGCCGGGCAACGTGCGCGAGCTGATCAACGCCGCCGAGCGCCATGCCCTGGGCCTGTCCAGCCCGCCGCCGGCCGAGCGTTTCGCCGGCCAGGCGCTGGCCCAGCAGATGGAGGCCTTCGAGGCGCAATGCCTGCACAACGCCCTGCTGCAATGCCAGGGCAATATCGCCGCGGTGATGGAGATGCTGCAGCTGCCGCGTCGCACCCTCAACGAGAAGATGCAGCGCCACGGCCTGGCGCGCGGCGACTATCTGCCCGGCGGCGAGGAATAACCCCCCTCTTAGGAGTCCGCCTGCCGGCGATGTTGGTAACGCCGATCGCCCGCCGGCGGGCCATGGCTTTGCTGGCCTGCATCCGGGCGACCCGATAAGCGGATTTTCGCCGACTGCGTCACGGGGCTAGGCGGATTCCCGCTCAGCGACGCCCCTTGCTCTCGATAAAACCCCTCTATTGCGGGCCTTTCAGGCCCTGGCACGGCATCTGCTATGACTGTTTCAGTCGCCCGGCAGCTTGCCGCCGCGGCGACCATAACAACGACAAGAGGTCTGCCCATGAACTGCCCAGTCTTCCGCGCCATGCTGCCGTGCATGGGCCGCCTCTCGACCGCGCCCGCCGCGGCCCTTGTCCGACGCTGCACCCTGCGCCGCTGATCGCGCACCGCCGACGTCGCCTGACCGGCGTCGTCTAGAGTGAAACTCTGCATAAAGCCATAACAACGACGGAGATACTTCCATGCGACTGACCAAGAAACTCAGCCTGTTCGCCGCTGCCGCGGCCATCACTGCCAGCACCGCGGTGCTCGCCGCACCGACCTTCATCAACGTGCTGACCGGCGGCACCAGCGGCGTCTACTACCCGATCGGCGTGGCCCTGTCGCAGCTGTACAGCAACGGCATCGACGGCGCCAAGACCTCGGTGCAGGCGACCAAGGCGTCGGTGGAAAACCTCAACCTGCTGCAGGCCGGTCGCGGCGAACTGGCCTTCGCCCTCGGCGACTCGGTGGCCGATGCCTGGAACGGCGTGGAAGACGCCGGCTTCAAGGCGCCGCTGAAGAAGATCCGCGCCATCGCCGGCACCTACCCGAACTACATCCAGATCGTCGCCAACGCCGAATCCGGCATCAAGACCCTGGACGACCTCAAGGGCAAGCGCATCTCCGTCGGCGCGCCGAAGTCCGGCACCGAGCTCAACGCCCGCGCCATCTTCGAAGCCGCCGGCCTGAGCTACGAGGACATGGGCAAGGTCGAGTTCCTGCCCTACGCCGAGTCGGTCGAGCTGATCAAGAACCGCCAGCTGGACGCCACCCTGCAGTCCTCCGGGCTGGGCATGGCCGCCATCCGTGACCTGGCCTCGACCATGAAGATCAGCTTCGTCGCCATCCCGGCCGAAGTGACCGCGAAGATCGACAACGCCGCCTACCAGGCCGCCACCATCCCGGCCGGCACCTACGACGGCCAGGATAGCGACGTGCCCACCGTGGCCATCACCAACATCCTGGTCAGCCATGAAGGCGTCTCCGACGAGGTGGCCTACCAGATGACCAAGCTGATGTTCGACAACCTGGATCGTCTCGGCACCGCCCACTCCGCGGCCCAGGACATCAAGCTGGAAAGCGCCACGCAGAACCTGCCGATCCCGCTGCACCCGGGTGCCGAGCGCTTCTACAAGGAAGCCGGCGCGCTCTGATGCAGGGCGGGCCGTGGCATGGCGCCACGGCCCTGGTGGGCTGTCTCGGCAGCGTTGGAGCGATCACCGGTGCGTATGGCCTGGGCGGCCCCGCGACACCCTGCGGATCGCCGCCGCGACAAGGTTTCGAGGCAGCCCGCCGGCGATGAAGCTGGCCGCGTTGCGGCCGGCCCATCCGACGCAGAATCGCGAATAAAACCGGCGTTCACAGGCGGTGGGTTTTGTTGGCGACTCTGTCTCCGTATCGAAGTAGTCACGAGGTTTGCACTCCATGAGTGAGCAGAATCAGGGGCTGGGCGCCAGCCCGTCCGACTGGCCGAAGGCGCTTTTTGCCGTCGCGCTGCTGTTTTCCATCTTCCAGATCGTCACCGCGGCCTTCCACCCGGTGTCGACCCAGGTGCTGCGTGCGGTGCACGTCGGCTTCCTGCTGCTGCTGGTGTTCATCAGCGTGCCGGCCTTCGGCGCCAAGCGCCCCTGGCAGCCGCTGGCCTGGCTGCTGGGCCTGGCCGGCATGGCCACGGCGGGCTACCAGTGGTACTTCGAGGCGGACCTGATCCAGCGCTCGGGCGACCTGACCACGGCCGACATGCTCATCGGCCTGACCCTGATCGTGCTGGTGTTCGAAGCCGCACGGCGGGTCATGGGCATCGCCCTGCCGATCATCTGCGCGATGTTTCTGGTCTACGGCCTGTTCGGCCAGTACCTGCCGGGCGACCTGATGCACCGCGGCTACGGCATCGACCAGATCGTCAACCAGCTGTCGTTCGGCACCGAGGGACTGTACGGCACGCCGACCTACGTCTCGGCCACCTATATCTTCCTGTTCATCCTGTTCGGCGCCTTCCTCGAGCAGGCCGGGATGATCAAGCTGTTCACCGACTTCGCCATGGGTCTGTTCGGCCACAAGGTCGGCGGCCCGGCCAAGGTGTCGGTGGTGTCCTCGGCGCTGATGGGCACCATCACCGGTTCCGGTGTGGCCAACGTGGTCACCACCGGGCAGTTCACCATCCCGCTGATGAAGCGCTTCGGCTACCGCCCGGCCTTCGCCGGCGGCGTCGAGGCGACCTCCTCGATGGGCAGCCAGATCATGCCGCCGATCATGGGCGCGGTGGCCTTCATCATGGCCGAGACCATCAACGTGCCGTTCTTCGAGGTGGCCAAGGCCGCGCTGATCCCGGCGCTGCTGTACTTCGGCTCGGTGTTCTGGATGGTCCACCTGGAGGCCAAGCGCGCCAACCTGAGCGGCCTGCCCAAGGACGAATGCCCGAACCCGTGGAAGGCCGTGCGCGAGCGCTGGTTCCTGCTGATCCCGCTGCTGATCCTGATCTACCTGCTGTTCTCCGGGCGTACCCCGCTGTTCTCCGGCACCGTCGGCCTGGCCCTGACCGCCATGGTCATCCTCGGCTCGGCGATCATCCTGCGGGTGTCGTCCAAGGCCATGCGCTTCGCCTTCTGGATCGCCCTGGGCGTGCTCTGCGCCGGCTTCTTCCAGCTCGGCATCGGCGTGGTGTTCGGCGTCATCGGCCTGCTGGTGGCGGCCTGCTGGTTCGTCAAAGGCGGTCGCGACACCCTGACCCTGTGCCTGCACGCGCTGGTCGAAGGTGCGCGCCACGCGGTGCCGGTGGGTATCGCCTGCGCCCTGGTCGGGGTGATCATCGGCGTGGTGTCGCTGACCGGGGTGGCCTCCACCTTCGCCGGTTACATCCTCGCCATCGGCCAGGACAACCTGTTCCTCTCGCTGGTGCTGACCATGCTCACCTGCCTGGTGCTGGGCATGGGCATCCCGACCATCCCCAACTACATCATCACCAGCTCGATCGCCGCGCCGGCACTGCTGGAGCTGGGTGTGCCGCTGATCGTCTCGCACATGTTCGTCTTCTACTTCGGCATCATGGCCGACCTCACCCCGCCGGTGGCGCTGGCCTGCTTCGCGGCGGCGCCGATCGCCAAGGAGCGCGGCCTGAAGATCAGCCTGTGGGCGGTGCGCATCGCCGTGGCCGGTTTCGTCGTGCCCTATATGGCGGTCTACTCGCCGGCGCTGATGCTGCAGGGAGACAGCCTGCTGGCAACCGTCTACGTGGGTCTCAAGGCCTTGCTGGCCATCGGCATCTGGGGCGCGGTGTTCACCGGCTTCCTGCAGGCCAAGCTGAGCTGGTGGGAGCGTGCCCTGGGCTTCGCCGCCGGCGCCAGCCTGATCCTGGCCACGCCGATCAGCGACGAGATCGGCTTCGCCCTCAGTGTCATCTTCATCGGTCAGCACATCTGGCGCGCCCGTCGCGCCCAGGCGGCGCTGGCGTGATCGGCCTGTGCCTGGGGCTGGCCGGCGCTGTATGGGCAGAGCTGCCCGTGCCGGCCTTCACCCTGGCCTGGGATCACAGCATCGAGAAGATCCGCTGGGAAGAAGATTACCGCGTCACCGCCGAGGGCCTGGTCCTCGGCGAGGCGCGGGTCAAGGGTTCCGGCGCCGGGATGGAGATTCCCGACGGCGCCGAACTGCGCAATGGCAGCTGGCACTACCAGCGTCGGCTACCGCCTTTGCAACCCCTGCGAGTCGGGCGTACGCCCGAAGCCGGGGATTACCAACTCTGTATCGACCAGCGTTGTCGCCCGATGAGCGACTGGCTCGGCCCGCCACAAGCGAGCCAGCCGGCGTTGGAACTCTGGAGCTGCGAGCTGGGCTCCCCCGCGGCTGACGCGGGCTAGGTTCGCCAGAGCGGACCAGGCTTCCGGCGCCACAAGTGCCGGGCGGAAAAGAAGAGAACCCCCATGCGGCGCAGGCCGGTGGGGGTTTTGTTCGTCTGCGGCCTGCTAGGCTTGGCTAACCACCTGCCCAGGAGACCTGTCATGCGCCCCATCTTTCGTTTCGCCCTTCCGCTCGCTCTCTGTCTGTCACCCCTGACGGCCAGCGCCCTGGATATCCAGCCCGGCGTCTGGGAAGTCAGCTCGCACAACATGCAGGTCGGCGGTCAGGCCATGCCCGGCATGGAGCAGATGCTGGCGCAGATGCAGAACCTGCCGCCCGAGCAGCGGCAGATGATGGAAAGCATGATGGCCGAGCGCGGCATCAAGCTCGGCGCCGGCGGCGTGCAGATGTGCCTGACCGCCGAGCAGATCGCCGCCCAGGACATTCCCCTGCACGACCCCGAGTCCGGCTGCAGCAACGAGATTCTCGAACGCAGCGACCAGCGCTGGCGCTTCCGCTTCACCTGCCCGGATGCCCAGGGCGAAGGGGAGACCCAGTTCGTCAGCGATCGGGAGTTCACCACCAAGGTCACCGGCACCTACAACGGCCAGCCCAGCAGCATGGAAAGCCGCGCGCGCTGGGTGGGTGCGGACTGCGGCAGCCTGCGCAGGCAATGACCCTCAAATGGAGATGTAAATAATTCGTATTGACGCGGGAAGCATTCTATTGCGAGAATTCTGTCGATAATTATTAGCATTTGCACCCATGGCGAATGCACTGCCAATGAGGCAGCCGGCTGCCAAGGGACGAATCGCAGCCATCGACAGCGCATTAGGAGAAGTCCCTTGTTCAGTAGAAAAACCCGCCTGGCCGTGGCGATTGCGGCCGCCTGCAGTTTCAACCAGGCCCTGGCCGCCGAGCAGGAACAGCTCGAGCTGGATGCCCAGACCGTGGTCGGTGCCGCCGAAGCGGCCGAAGTCGACAGCTACAAGTCGCAGCCCAGCAGCGCCGCGACCAAGCTGGACCTGACCCCGCGGCAGACCCCGCAGTCGATCTCCACCATCACCCGCGCCCAGCTCGACGACTTCCACCTCGACAGCGTCAACGACGCGCTGAAGATGGCCACCGGCATCCAGGTGCAGGAGGTCGAGACCGACCGCACCTACTACACCGCCCGCGGCTTCGACATCACCAACTTCCAGTACGACGGCATCGGCATTCCCTTCGTCTACGGCAACGTCGAGGGCGATATCGATACCGCGGTGTTCGAGCGCGTCGAGGTGATCCGCGGCGCCAACGGCCTGATGTCCGGCACCGGCAACCCCTCGGCCACCATCAACTTCGTGCGCAAGCGCCCGACCGCCACGCCGCAGGCGCGCATCGACCTGACCGGCGGTTCCTGGGACAAGCGCCGCATCGACGCCGACGTCTCCGGCGCGCTGACCGACGCCGGCAACATCCGCGGCCGTGCGGTCTACGCCCACGAGAACAAGAACTCCTACCTGGACATGTACTCGCGCGAGAAGAACGTGTTCCACGGCGTGCTGGAGGCCGACCTCGGCGACAAGACCCTGTTCACCATCGGCCATACCCTGCAGAAGAGCGACGCCAACTCGCCGATGTGGGGCGCCCTGCCGCTCAACTACAGCGACGGTTCGAAGACCGACTACTCGCGTTCCACCAGCACCTCGGCCGACTGGGCCTACTGGGACGTGCAGGAGAACCGCACCTTCGCCGAACTGGCCCACGACCTGGGCAACGGTTGGCAGGCCAAGGCCGTGCTGACCCATGTGAAGAAGGAGGGCGACGGCTCGCTGTTCTACGTCTACGGTACCCCGGATCGCACCACCGGCCTGGGGCTGTTCAGCTATCCCTCCGAGTACAAGGACAAGAACACCCAGCTGATCGCCGACCTGCAGCTCAGCGGCGCCTTCGCCCTGGCCGGCCGCGAGCACGACGCGGTGCTCGGCGCCAGCTGGTCGCGTTCGGAGCTGGAGGACATCTCCTGGTACGACTCCTCCACCGGCACCGCCCTGCCGCCGCTGGAAGAGTGGGACGGCAACTACCCGCAGCCGCGTAACGACGCCGGCACCGCCGGCAGCGATTTCACCGACCGCATGAAGAGCGCCTACGGCGCCGCGCGCTGGAGCCTGACCGACGACCTCAGCCTGATCACCGGTACCCGGGTGGTCGACTTGAAGAGCGACGGCACCAACTACGGCCTGGCGAAATCCTCGAAGAACAGCGGCAAGGTGGTGCCCTATGCCGGCCTGGTCTACGACCTCACCGAGCAATATTCGGTCTACGCCAGCTACACCGAGATCTTCGACCCGCAGACCAAGACCGATATCACCGGGTCGCGCCTGGCGCCGGTGGAAGGGGTCAACTACGAAGCCGGGATCAAGGGCGAGCTGTTCGACGACCGCGTCAATGTCTCCCTGGCGGTATTCCGCACCGAGCAGGACAACGTCGCCGAAGTGGCGGGCATGGTCGGTTCCACCACCATCTACCGCGCCGTCGAAGGCATCACCAGCGAGGGCTACGAGCTGGAGGTCTCCGGCGAACTGCTGCCGGGCCTGCAGGCGATGGCCGGCTACACCTTCGTCGACATCACCGACGCCGAGGACAAGCACGCGGTGACCTACTCGCCCAAGCATATGTTCAAGGCTTCCACCACCTACCGCATTCCCGGCCTGGAGCAGCTCAAGGTCGGCGCCAGCCTCAATTGGCAGGACAAGGTGTACAACGGCATCGCCGAGCAGGATGCCTATGCGGTGGTCAACCTGATGGCCAGCTACGATATCGATCCCAACTGGAGCGTCTCGGCCAACCTCAACAACGTTACCGACGAGAAGTACCTGACCAGCCTCTACTGGAGCCAGGCCTACTACGCGGCCCCGCGCAACGCCAGCATGAGCGTCAGATGGAAATACTGATCCACCGCCGCATCGCCACGGGCCGGCTCACAGCCCGTGGCAACGGCGGATTTCCCCCACCAGTTCGGCCCGCTCCAGCAGGAAACGGTCGAACTCGGCAATCAGCTGCGGGCGCTTGATGCTCGACAGGTAGTAGTGATCCTCCACGTGCGCCAGCTGCGCATCGAATACCAAGGCGTCCGGCGCCAGGCCTAGCTGACGCAGATGGTGGGCCACCACCCGCGGGTTGAGGTACACCGCGTCGACCCGGTCGCTCATGGCCATGCGCAGCAGCGAGTCGATCTGGTTGGCCTGGATCAGCTTGATGCGCCCGGCGCGAATCTCCTGCAGATAGGGCCAGGGGGTGAAGCCGTTCTGCGTGCCGAGCAGACGGATGCGCGCCTGGCCCTGGCCGAGGTGCGCCGGCTTGACCAGGATGCCGTCGACATAGGGCGCCGCCGGCTGGCTGTAGCGGATGGCGTGGCCGGCCTTGCGGTCGGCGTTCCATTGCGGGTGGTCGGGGAACTTGAGGTCGAGCCGGCCGCCGAGGAAATCGCCGAGCAGGCGCCTTACCGGCAGCGGTGAGTAGACGAAACGGTAGCCGCGCTCGGCGGCGAAGGCGTCCAGCAGCTCGCGGGCGTAGCCGCGGTACTCGCTGCCGTGCACGTCGGAGTAGGGCTGGTAGGGTTGCAGCTCGACGCCGACGCGAATCGGCTCCTGCGCCAGGGCATCGAGGCAGAGGCAAAGGCAGAGCAGCAGGGCGAGCGGTGTCTTCATCGCGGGGTCTCGCTGACGGCAAGCAGCGGGCGGCCCCTTAACCATAGTCGCGGCTCAGAGAATCGGCGAGATCAGCCGCGCCACCCGCATGCCCAGTTGCTGCAGGCGGTGCAGGTTGCGCCGGTCGGCGTTGACCAGCTCGCGCGAGCGGCTGAAGTCCTCCTCCAGCATGCTCGCCACCTGTTCGGCGAAGGCCGCGTCCAGGGTCAGCAGGCTGACCTCGAAGTTCAGGCGGAACGAGCGGTTGTCCAGGTTGGCGCTGCCCAGCAGGCAGGCGTCACGGTCGATCAGCAGCGCCTTCTGATGCAGGAAGCCCGGCTGGTAGCGGAAGATCCGCACCCCGGCGCGCAGCGCCTCGAAGGCGTACAGGCTGGAGGCGGCGTAGACCACCCGGTGATCGGGGCGCGCCGGCAGCAGGATGCGCACGTCCACCCCGCGCAGCACCGCCAGGCGCAGCGCCGCGGACACCGCCTCGTCCGGGACGAAGTAGGGGCTGCTCAGCCAGACCCGCTCCCGCGCCGCCTGGATCGCCTCGACGAACAGCAGCGAGCAGGTCTCCTGCGGGTCGGCCGGGCCGCTGGCGATCACCTGGCAGAGCACCCCCGGCTCGTCCTGCTTGTGCGGCAGCAGCAGCGGCGGCAACTGGTGGCAGGCCCAGAACCAGTCCTCGGCGAAGGCCTCCTGCAGGCTGGCCACCACCGGGCCGCGCACCTCCACGTGGGTGTCGCGCCAGGGCGCCAGCGGCGGCTTCTGCCCGAGGTACTCGATGCCGACGTTGAGCCCGCCGAGAAAGCCGATCTGGCCGTCGACCACGACGATCTTGCGGTGGTTGCGGAAATTCAGCTGGAAGCGGTTGAACAGCCCGCCGCGGGTGGGGAAGGCGTGGATCTGCACGCCGCCGGCGCGCAGCGCGTCGATATAGGGCCGCGGCAGGGCGTGGCTGCCGATGCCGTCGTAGAGCACATGCACCTTCACCCCCGCGGCGGCGCGGGCCAGCAGCAGCTGCTGCAGGCGGCGGCCGAGGGCGTCGTCGCGGATGATGAAGAACTGCAGCAGGATCGCCCGCTGCGCACCCTGCAGCGCCTCGAACAGCGCGGCGAAGGCGGCCTCGCCGTCGATCAGCAGCTGCACCCGGTTGCCGGTCAGGCCGGGCATCTGCGACAGCCGCGGCAGGGCGCGCAGGTGCTGGTAGGCCGGCGCCTGGTGCGCGGCCTTGGCTTCCTCGACCCAGGGCCGCCAGTCCTGCGCGGTCATGGCCTGGCGCATCTCGGCGTCGGCCTGGCGACGCGCCTTCACATAGGCATCGAAGCGGCTGCGGCCGAGTACCAGGTAGGGCAGCAGCGTCAGGTAGGGCATGAAGAACAGCGACAGGCCCCAGGCCAGGGCGCCCTGGGCGGTGCGCACGGTGAGCACCGCATGGATCGCGGCGAGCACGCCGAGGCCGTGGATCGCGGCGATCAGCCAGGCGAACAGGTGGGGGATGCCAAACTCCATGGACTTCCTCGCTGCGGGGGCCGTATCCAGCTGACCACGGGCGTTGCGCGCCGTTCGCCGGCCATCCTGCCACGGCCCCGCGGCGAATGGCAGGGGGCGGTTTAGCCGTTGTATTTGAAACCTTCATGCAGGCCTGTTTCTGCATGAGCCGGTTTCATCTGTTACCCTTGTCGGTTCGACCCAAAGGTGGGTCGTCTTTACTCGAGGAGGGCAGACCGTCCTGTTCACGCTCGTTCAGCGAGTCAAACGCATCAAGGAGCACGCCATATGGGAAACGTCCCTTCGCATGACATGACCCCGCCACCCGCAGCGGCAACCCCCGACGGCATTCCGGCACCGACCGGCGCTGCCAACCTGATCGACACCGACTACGTCATCGGTCAGGACAACATTCAGGGCAAATTCATCTTCTCGATGGATATCCACGGCAAGGTCTTCAGTATCTCCGCGCTGGTCGCGGTGATCTTCGTGGTGCTGGCCCTGGCCCTGCAGAACCAGGTCGAGCCGCTGTTCAGCGCGCTGCGCGACTGGCTCACCCACCACATGGCCTGGTTCTTCATCGGCGCCGCCAACGTCTTCGTCCTGCTCTGCCTCGGCCTGATCGTCTCGCCGCTGGGCAGGGTGCGCATCGGCGGCAAGGACGCCACGCCCGACTACAGCTACGCGGGCTGGTTCTCCATGCTGTTCGCCGCCGGCATGGGCATCGGCCTGATGTTCTACGGCGTGTCCGAGCCGATGTCGCACTACAGCGCGGCGATGGGTGGGGTCACGGTCGGTGACGACGGCGTGCGCACCGACTGGGCGCCGCTCGCCGGCGCCGCCGGCAACAGCGAGGAGGCGGTGCGCCTGGGCATGGCCGCCACCATCTTCCACTGGGGCCTGCACCCCTGGGCGATCTACGCCATAGTCGCGCTGGCGCTGGCGCTGTTCTCCTTCAACAAGGGCCTGCCGCTGTCGATCCGCTCGATCTTCTACCCGATCCTCGG